>NZ_RZTF01000581.1:0-2768 GCF_004023175.1 Mesorhizobium sp. M7A.F.Ca.MR.362.00.0.0 | reverse complement strand
AAGCTGATGGCAAAGAGATGCAGGAGCGGCGCCTGGGTGTCGACGTCGGTGTCGCGGATCGTCTCGTTGGCCGAATAGATGAAGTTCGTGGCCATGACGATGTTCCAGGTGCCAAGCGTCACGATGAAGGGCGGCAGCTTCATGTAGGCGACAAGCACGCCGTTGAGCAGTCCGCAGGCCGCACCGGCGGCAAGCCCTATCGCCACGGCGAGCGCGCTCGGCATGCCGTAGGAGACCGCGCAATTGCCCATGATCACCGCTGAAATCACCATGATCACGCCAATCGACAGGTCGATGCCCGCGGTCAGGATGACCAGCGTCTGCGCAGCACCCAGAATGCCGATAATGGCGATCTGCTGCAGGATAAGCGTCAGCGTGTAGGACGAAAAGAACCGCCCACCGATGGTGATGCCGAAGACGATGATCGCCAGAACCAGGACGATCAGCGGCACTGCGGCCGGCGTCGAATGCAAGAAATGCTGGATGCGCTTGACGGCCGACTTGTGCTCGTCAAAAGCGGCAACGCTGGTGTCGCTGCTCGAGAGAACCTTCTCGAATTCCTGAGCTTGAGCCATGTTTACTCCCCGTAGGCTTCAGCCAAACGCCGACGCCAGTCCACGCCTTTCCGGTCTGCTGCCGGGATTGTTCGCGGTCACGCGAGCCATCGTCCACCCGAAGCGGCCGGGGATCAAGCCCCGACCGCTCAGGTTCCCTGGATGCCGGTCAGACCGACATCAGCCCCAGCACTTGGCGAGGCCTTCCTTGGTGTCGATGGACTTGACGCCGGTGGCCGGCTTGTCCGTCACCAGGTTGACGCCGGTATCGAAGAAGTTCTTGCCTTCGGTCGGCTTCGGCTTGGTTCCGTCCTTGGCAAAAGCGGCGATCGCCTCGATGCCGAGTGCTGCCATCTGCAGCGGGTATTGCTGCGAAGTGGCGCCGATGACACCTTCGGCCACCGACTTCACGCCGGGGCAGCCGCCATCGACGGAAACGATCAGCACCTGGCTTTCGAGGCCGACAGCCTTGAGCGCCTGGTAGGCGCCGACAGCGGCAGGCTCGTTGATGGTGTGGATGACGTTGATGGTGTTGTCCTTCTGCAGGAGGTTCTCCATCGCCTTGCGGCCGCCCTCTTCGTTGCCGTTGGTGACGTCGTGGCCGACGATGCGGGGATCGTCCTCATCGCCGATCTTGTTGGGATCCTTCACGTCGATGCCGTAGCCCATCATGAAGCCCTGATCACGCAGCACGTCGACAGTCGGCTGCGAAGGCGTCAGGTCGAGGAAGCCGATCTTGGCGTCCTTGGCCTTGTCGCCGAGCGTGGCGGCTGCCCAGGCACCGATCAGCTTGCCGGCTTCGAGATTGTCCGTCGCAAAGGTCGCGTCGGCGGCGTCGATCGGATCGAGCGGCGTGTCGAGCGCGATCACCAGCAGGCCGGCGTCACGCGCCTTCTTCACGGTCGGCACGATGCCCTTGGTGTCGGATGCAGTGATCAGGATACCCTTGGCGCCGTCGGCGATGCAGCTCTCGATGGCCGCAACCTGGCTCTCGCTGTCGCCGTCGATCTTGCCGGCATAGGTCTTGAGGTCGACGCCGAGTTCCTTGGCCTTCGCGGTGGCGCCCTCCTTCATCTTGACGAAGAAGGGATTGGTGTCGGTCTTGGTGATCAGGCAGGCACCGACACCAGCCTCGGATGCGGACGACGCAAACGCCATCAGCCCCAGAGCCGCGGCGGCAAACACGGTCGATTTCAACAGTTTTGTATTGGTCACGATTTCCTCCCAGTGGAACCATCCGGATGCCGGCCAACCGGCACCTGCAGCGCGTCCAACGAAATTCTCCCAGCGTGGACGCGGCCTCAACAGACACCAGCACGAAGCCTCTGTCAATAATTAAATCACTCTTATTTATTATTGACAGCCTTGCTTCGTTCACCCATTCTGGCCCAAAAGCATTGAGGGGAAACGACGGGAGGAACAGGGTGGAAACGGCCATTGCGAGGCACGGTTCGCCCGAGGTGAATGACAGTCTCATTCACCGCGGCACCAACCAGAGCGGCATGCGCGACCACAATGAGCGGTTGGTGCTGTCGCTGGTGCGCCAGCACGGCAGCCTGGCAAAATCCGACATCGCCCGCATGACCGGCCTTTCGGCGCAGACGGTTTCGGTCATCATGCGCGAGCTGGAGGAAGAAAGCCTCCTGCTGCGCCAGGCGCCGTTGCGCGGCAAGATCGGCCAGCCTTCCATTCCGATGGCGCTCAATCCCGAAGGCGCTTTCTTCATTGGCCTGAAGATCGGCCGCCGCAGCGCCGAACTGGTGTTGATAGATTTCCTTGGCCATGTCCGTTCGATGCTGCAGCATTCCTATCGCTACCCCGCGCCGCGCGAGACGGTGGACTTCGTCACCAACGGCATGCGGCAGATGCGCGGCGCGCTGACGCCCGCGCAAGACAAGCGCATCGCCGGGCTCGGCATCGCCATGCCGTTCGAATTGTGGAACTGGGCCGATACCGCCGGCGCCCCCCGCGACGTGATGGACGAATGGCGCCACCGCGACATCCGGGCCGACATCCAGGCGCAATGCGATTTTCCGGTCTATTTGCAGAACGATGCCACGTCGGCCTGCGGCGCCGAGCTCGTCTTCGGCCAGGCGGGCGCTGCGCGCGACTTCGTCTATTTTTATATCGGCGCCTTTGCCGGTGGCGGCATTGTGCTGAACGGCCGGCTTTTTGGCGGCCCGACCGGCAATGCCGGAGCGCTCGGCTCCATGC
>NZ_RZTF01000057.1:18883-23850 GCF_004023175.1 Mesorhizobium sp. M7A.F.Ca.MR.362.00.0.0 | reverse complement strand
GCTGCCCTTTCACCAATCGTTCAACCAGCGCCCACGTGCCCTCCAGGACAAATACGCCGCAATCATAATGGTTCGTCTGTCTGGCCATGGGGGCTGGCGCCAAGGTGGCATTCAGCAGTCCTGCGAGCTGTTTTGCAGGCACGTCGTTATATCCCTCTCGCTGGAGGGAGTCGTAGTGATAGGCGAACCGCCTTTCCGGGTCGCGGCGATCAACGAGCAGCAGCGACCAATGGGTGCCGGGGCTAGTAGCCGTGCCATTATTCACTGGCAAGAACAGGAAGTCGGCTGTGGCGTTGTTTTGATTATAGATGGACTGCAATATGCCTCGAGCGTCTTGCGGCGACGTGTGTCGCAGTAGATGGGATACGGAAGGATCCACCAGCCGAGTCCGGGCAGCGAGCGCCGGATTGATCCCCTGCAGTTGCCCCTCCAGCAAATTGTAATCTCTCTGGATATGGGCGTCGCTCAGCCATTCGGCGGCGCCGAGCACCCGCCCCGTTGCAACGTTGGACGGGGCTGTCGGATCGAGCGCCCCGATCTGAGCCCCAGAGGAACTGGTAGTCAGTGTGGTCACATCAACCAGTGGAAGGCCGCGGTAGGTGCCTGGCAGCCTAGCGGTTGCTGGCGAGGCGGGTTGGGGAGCTCTTGCCGGTGCCGCTGGCCCAGCTTCAGCAGCGGCCCCAACGCGCCTGGTGACTGCGTCTGCCGGATGAGCAGAAAGGACAGTTTCGCGCCCGAGCACAATGCGCGGCAGGATATCCCGGAGGTGAGCCAATGCAGAACTGATACTTAGCCTATTACCATAGGAGACAGCCTTGAAGCTCTCAACATCTTTATCCAGCGATTTGTCGTGAATCCGAGCCGCAATCCCAAGCTTGTTATTTTGACGCAGGTACTGACTAAAATGTCTAAGAAAATTTGTATAGCCGCCCACGGTATCTGGATTCCGTCCGGTCGCAGGCGCTGCCAGGTACTCCTTGGTCGAAGCGGCTCTGTAATTTCTAATGAGCTCGGCATCGTCAGGATAGGGGATCACGACAGGGCGAGCCATAATCGGGGCTCCGCCTGTCGACTTCTTGAGGTAACGCAGTGCGCCAGCCACGGTGGAGGAACCACCCGTACTCTCGTACTCCTTGAGATCCTGATCCAGCGACGAATGGTAAAGCCGAGCAGCAAACCCTGGCTTGTTGTTTTGAAGGAGCCACCGACTAAAGCCGAAAAGAGAATTTACATTGTAAGTGACCGTGTTCGCTTTGGCCTTACCCGCGTGGAATGCTGCCCTCAGCCCTTCGATAGCGGTCGCATCGTTGGAATAGACAGGACGCTTGTCGGCACCGTCGGGGACTACAATTGGACGATCCGGCTGCACTGTCGAGGGCATCGACCCACCACCTCCGGGATGCGGTGCTGGGGTGGATTCGTGCTCATCCCTCTGCCTGACGAGCTGCGCCTCACATTCCGGTGTAGCCACCTCATGAGGATCCTGCATCGGTTCGATCCCCTCCATCTCCTGCTGCAACCAAGCCAAAGCTTGGCGAGCGGCCTGCGCGGCTTCATCAACCGCGGAGGATGTCTCCACACCTCTGGCGGACGCCGGCAGAGCCTGCTCCGCCCGCCGTCGAAAGAGCTCTGGCGAGGCGGATTTCTCCGCCCACAATCTGGGCTGCGTAGCGAGTCCCCGTCCAGATTTATGTGGCACCGCCTCGCTTGGCAGCGGGCTGCTCCTGTCCCGTGCAGCTACCAGCTCCTCCGGGGCGCCCTGGTCGCCGTGGCGCCAGTTCAAGTGAGGGACGGCCTCTCCAAAGTCGGGCGCTTGGTGTTGGTGCGCGGTTGGGGCGAGAGACAATGGTAGATCGGTGCCCTCCTTATAACCTACCGGCAGGAGCTCCTCTGGCCAATCGAATCCCTGCTGTGGTGCGGTATGCTGAGCAGCGTCGCCACGGGGACGAGCCTCCATGCTGACCGCGTTTTCCAGATGATTCCCGAGTATAACGCGCGGCGGGTTCTTGCGGAGATAAACCAGCGCAGATTCGATCGGAGCTCCACCATTAGAGGAGGCGGCCTTGTAGCTCTCAACATCTTTATCCAGCGATTTATCGTAAATGCGACCCGCAATTCCGAGCTTGTCATTTTGACGTAGGTAATGACTGAAATGGTTAAGAGCAGTTGCGTAGCCGCTCGCGGATCTGAAATGTCTGGTGAGCGCGGCGTCGTCAGGATGGGGGTTCAGGACAGCGCGACCCACAATCGGGCCGGCTCCGCCCATCGACTTCATCAATTGACGCAGTGCGCCAGCCACGGTGGAGGAACCACCCCTACTCTCGTACTCCTCGAGATCCTGGCTCAGCGACGGATGGTAAAGCCGAGCAGCAAGCCCTGGCTTGTTGTTTTGAAAGAGCCAACGACTAAAGCCGAAAAGAGAATTTGTGCTGCGAGTGACCGTGTCCGGCCTGGCTTTACCCGCAAGGAGTGCTGACTTCAGCCCTTCGATGGCGGTGGCATCGTTGGAATAAACAGGACGCTTGTCGGCACCGTCGGGGACCACAATTGGACGATCCGGCTGCACTGTCGAGGGCATCGACCCGTCGAGATGCGGTGCTGGGGTGTATTCGTGCTCGTCCCCCTGCATCACAAGTTGCGCCTCCCGTTCCGATGTACCCACCTGATCGGTGGGGAGTTGCATCATCACGCGAGCGCCTGAGTTGCCAACCTCACCTGGTTGCCGCTCAGTGACAGCATGCTGCAGATTGCTTTGGATCCTCTGCCTCTTCGTTGGTCTCAACTCACCTTTACCATGCGAGCCATTGACGAGGACCTCCTCGCCTAGCGCACCCATCAACTCGTCCGCCGCCTGCAGTTCGCCCAAGTGCTGCTCAAAACCGGCTTGGCCGGCCTGTCCGCTTGCTCGTGCGGTACGGCGTGCTGCACCTGCAGCCAAGCTGCCACGATGAATGTCTAGTTTGTACGGGTGCACGCTATCCTCACTTCCACAGATCACATGAGCAACCTACTCAGGCAAGCTTTCGAGAGGCTGACGAGGTCCGCCGCCGCGGAAGGCGAAGGCTGGTTTTCTGCTCAGCGGTTGACGGCCTCGCGTGTTGCGGCCGCGCCGGGTATCACGCCAATCAATCTGAATAGTCGATGCGTCAAACGAACCAGGATGGGATTTTCGTAGCGGGGCTGCTCTACTCACTCTTGTCCTGAGGGCAGAATTCAACCATATCGCCGAGCAACTGGATGCCGATTGGATACCCGATCCGGAAAGCTTCAGCTCATATGTGACGCGAGGATGAGAATCGTGGCAGCTCCAGACCGACGGGCTGCCACCCACAGCGGCGATGACCGACGAGGGTCTTCTATTGCCAAGGCAATCGTCCGTTCGGGGACCTATGTGTTCCAATGCTCGTCGAGCGGATCGGTGGGCCGCACCGCCGTAGCGTTACGGCGAGCGGAAGCGGCGTTGGGTGCGGCTTTTCCCCTGAACGCTTCACACCAGGCTGATAGGGGATCTTGCAATCGCACACACGCGGTCTGCAGGCGTGCCTATCAAGCAGTTTGCTCAGACCAACGTCGCGGCGAGCCGATCCTCAATACGCAGCGCAAGTCCTAGACTCCACGATCGTCCTTCGGTGCAGATTTGCTCGCGCCTCGCCCTGATTACAGCTGATAAGGCGAGCTAACAATTGCAAGAGCCACAAGCTATTCCAGCTCGATCGGTTTGGTGTTCCAGTCGGGCGGGGTCTGACCGAGAATGTTGCGAACGAAGAAGTCTAGGAGTTTGCGCTCGGTGTAGGTGCCTAGAGTATGGTGATTGGCACCAGGAACGTAGACCATGTCAAAATCTTTTCCTGCCTTGATGAGTCGATCGGCAAGCTGGAACGAGCAAAACGGATCGACATTATCATCCATTTCGCCGACCGCGATCATCAGCTTGCCCTGCAGCCTGTGAGCATTGTCAACGGCGGAGGATTGCGAATATTCAATGCCGACCGGCCACCCCATCCAAAGTTCGTTCCACCAGGTCTTGTCTATCCTGTTGTCGAAGCAGCCGTTTTTGGCGACGGCGACCTTGTAGAAATCGGGGTGAAAGAGCAGCGCGCTGACTGCACTCTGGCCGCCGGCGGATGCGCCAAAAATGCCGACGTTGGATATGTCGTACCATGGATATTGCGCGGCCGCCGCCTTGTGCCACAGAATGCGATCGGGAAATCCTGCGTCCTTCAGATTCTTCCAAGCAACATCATGGAAGGCGCGGGAGCGGTTGTTGGTGCCCATGCCGTCGATCTGAGCAACGACGAAGCCCAGCTGCGTGAGCGGCTCTGTCCACCGCGAGAAGGATTTTGGGACGAAGGAGCCGTGGGGTCCAGCATAGATATTCTCCACAACCGGGTATTTCTTCGTCGGGTCGAAGTTGGCTGGCAGGTGGAGCACGCCCCAGATGTCAGTTTTGCCGTCGCGCCCCTTGGAATGGAAACTGAGCGGCGGCTGCCAGCCTGCGGCGACGAGCTCAGAAATGTCGGCCGTCTCGATCTGCTGGAGCTTGGCATTGTCGCTGGCGCGGTAGAGTGCCATGCGCGGGGGCAGATCGATGCGTGACCAGAGATCGACATAATAGCGCCTGTCAGGCGAGAACTCGATATGGTGGTTGGCCGGTTCGGGCGTCAGTGCAGTCAGTCCCTTGCCGTCAAAGCCGATGCGGTAAGCATGGACCCAATAGGGGTCCTCCTGCGAGTTCATCCCGCTCGCCTCGAACCAGATCTGACGCTTGACCGGATCGACATGGTTGACCCTCCGGACGACCCACTCACCTCGCGTGATCTGGTTTTCGAGCGCGCCTGTCCGGCCGTTGAAAAGATACAAATGCTCATACCCGTCGCGCTCTGATGCCCAGATGATCTCCTTCCCGTCATCGACATCGTAACGGAAGATTTTTCCGGCATCCTCCTGGCCATGCCCCAGCGGCAAAT
>NZ_RZTF01000057.1:16682-18873 GCF_004023175.1 Mesorhizobium sp. M7A.F.Ca.MR.362.00.0.0 | reverse complement strand
GCAAATAATCAACGAATGTCTCGCTGGTCTCATCGATCAGGGAGCGCCCGCGGCCCGAGGCGGCGTCTACCTCGACCAGGCGATAAAGCTGATGCCCGCGCTGGTTATATTCGAAAGTGAAGCCGCGGCTGTCCGCCCACCACCGGAGAGGGGAAAGTTCGAAGACGTTCGAGAAGAGGGCACCGTCAATCACGATCTGGCGCCGGCCGGCAATGTCGAACAGGACTGGCTGGGGCAGCGGAAGGACATCGCCCGGCCTGGGATAGAATTTTGTTGAATATTCCCGCTCCAACTGGTCCGTCGAAGAATTGAGGTAGCGGACCTCTCGCCTATAGCCGGGGCGAACAAGGTAAGCGGCGAGGTGGCGCGAGTCCGGCGACCAGCTCAGCGTCGAAAAGACGTAGCAATTGCCTTCGGCTCCGTCCCGGCTCAGAGGAACATCCTGCAATCCGTCCTCGCTGCGCAGGAAAACGTTGCAGTTCTTGATATAGGCGATCCATTTGCCGTCGGGCGACGCGTTGCTCTTGTCGGGGTTGTTCTCCGCTGGCGGCGTGTAGCGGTGGCTGAGCTCCCTACGGTCCCCTTTCCTTGCATCGAATGTGGTGCTGGTACAGTCATAGCTTGCAAGGTCGCAGCTCCACCGGGTGTCTTCAATCTGGAAGTCGAGCCTGCGACCATCCTCACTCAGTTCGAAACGGTCGAACGGAAGATTGCCGGCTTGATAGCTCTCATGGCTCACCTTGTTTAGCGCTGCCGCCAGACGCGCCTGATCGAAAGCGGGCCGCTTGAAACCCGTGGCAGCATCGACCTGCATGAACTGCTGCTCGCCGTGGCTAGTCCGGCGGTAGACGAAGGCTTCACCCCCGGTCAGCCAGAAAGGCATTTTGGGGACATTGACAGTGAGCCCGCCATATCGATCGTTGATCGTAAGTGCGCGCTTGAAATCGGCCGGCGCTAGCGTCGGGTGTAAACTTTTCGAACCCTTGGCCAGCGTCTGAGTTGCCGATCGCCATGCGGCGCGCGTCAAAGCGCCGATCCTGGACATACCTGTTCACTTCTTTCGGTTTTCGGAATGCTAATTTTGAAGTTGGGTTCTCGTCGCCGGTCTGCAGCAGCGCCGAAGCGTCGCCTTGGAGGAGAGCCAGCACGCGGGTGCAGCCAGGCACGCGCAACAGGGGCGCTCCTTGGACATCCAGGCACTGGTTCGGGTGCCGATTGAAGAGTTGGCGTCCGCCGCCGAAACAACCAGGAAAGAGCGTCCATGCAGCCCTGACGCGACTATTTCCCCGCGAGTATGGCCGCTTGCTTTTCTGCATCATCTGAAAGGTCCTGCTCTAGTCGGGCCGGATGTCACCCCGGCAGAAATCATTGTGCTATTTCGACAATCTCCGAGCGATTGCCGCCGGCCCATGACGAGGTTTACCGATAGGGCGCAATATGCGTGCCAAAGGAAAAGCGGTTTAAATACACGGCAATCCGCCTATGTCGCATCCCCAACATCGTCGCACACCGGACAATGCCGGACGAAATTGTCCCGGGGCGTCAAATTGGTTTGATGGTGACCCAAGGAGTTCTGGCTTTATCTGAGGCGTTCGGCCTTTTTCGAAAGCCGGACTCTTCGCGCGTTTCCGACGGCCCGAAGCGCCTGATCAAAGCTGACGGCATTCCCGGGTCTTGGCCTTGCCACAGCAGCACCTGCTGCATCAATTCCGACGGACGCTGTAGAACACCTGCAACACACGGCCCGCAGCAATTTCTCCGGCGCAACGCTGGGGCGACCGCCTTTGGCACTGCAGGCGTACATGCCGGAAAGGATGCCGTCTAGCCGCACCAGCGCTCCATTGATCATCAGCCGGTGCGGGCACCAGGATGACCGGCTGGAACGAAATCTTCCAACCGCTTCATCGTGAACAGCTGCTCCATGAACACATCGCTCCCGTCAATCGAGCCGTCTCGCCAGGGGGATCAATAGTCTGTCTTTGGCGTAGGTATTTCAGCAGCCTGCTGTTAGCGTGCGGACGACGCCGACATCAACCGGCGGACAAATGCGACGAGGGCAACAAGCGCGCCTGACGCAACGCCGCCAGATCAGCCGAGCCCGTGCAGAAGCAGGCGACGGCCAACTGGCGGATGACGATCTCGAAATGCGCGACAACGGCCCCGGTGGACACTGTCGCCGCGCCCAGCACGC
>NZ_RZTF01000057.1:15974-16672 GCF_004023175.1 Mesorhizobium sp. M7A.F.Ca.MR.362.00.0.0 | reverse complement strand
ACGCTGGCCGCCTGCCCGGCGATGTCCGCGCCCAGGCGGATGGCCTTGGCCACGTCGACGCCATCGCGGATCCCGCCCGACGCGATCAGCTTCACCGTTGGCAGCGCCCGACGCACCGCCTGCACGCTGGTCAGGGTGGAATCCCCCAATCGGCGAATGACATCGCCACTGCACGGTCGGCGGCATTGCGGGCGCGCTCGCCCTCCACTGCGGCCCAACTGGTGCCGCCGGCGCCGGCGACATCGATTACCGCCACGCCCGCCTCGACGAGCGCACAGGCACCGAGGCGGACAGGCCCGCCCCCACTTCCTTGGCCACCATCGGCACGCCCACGATGCGCGCGGCGCCAGCGATCAGCGCCAGGACGCCGCGCCAGTTCGCGGTCGCCCTCCGGCTGTACCGCTTCCTGCAGCGGATTGAGATGGACGATGAGCCCATCGGCCTCCAGCGCGTCCACCGCGCGACGCGCCAGGTCCAGGCCGTCGGCCTCCCGCAGTTGCGCGGCGCCGATATTGGCCAGCAAGGGAATGTCTGGCGCCAGGCGGCGCAGCGCGCGCGTTAGCCCCTGGGAGTTGCGGGATTGCAGGCTCACACGCTGCGAACCGCACATGGCGATCCCCAAGGCTTGCGCTGCCTCGCTCAAATGCCGGTTGATGGCCTCGGCCCGTGGCATGCCGCCGGCCATAGAGCTGATCAGC
>NZ_RZTF01000057.1:6414-15964 GCF_004023175.1 Mesorhizobium sp. M7A.F.Ca.MR.362.00.0.0 | reverse complement strand
AGCCTTGCCCAGCAGCGAGGCGCGCAGGTCGATCTGCGTCAGGTCCAACTCGGGCAGTGCGCAGTGTTCGAGATGGATGTACTCCCAGCCAGCGGCCACCGTGGCCGGCGCCGTTCGCCGATCCAGCACGATGTCCAGATGTTCGTCCTTCCCCGGCTCAGGGCGGTGTCGCTCATGCTCGCTCCATCCGTAGCAGCGGGCGACGGCGTTGCGTCGGATCGAACCGACGGCAGCGCGCCCAAGCCGCCGCCTCCGGCGCGTCCAGGCCGACGCACGCTGGCCTCCCCCTGCAGCGTCGCTGCGATAGCGGCTGGTCGAAGTCTGGTAGTACTGCGCGCGGATCGCCGCCATCGCCTCGATCAACGGTCCCCACGGCGCGGGAAAGCATTCTTCCGCCATCACCCGGTGCAGCATGCGCGTATGGCCGGCCAACTCGTCGTTGAGGAACTCAACCACAGGCATAGCCGGATAGCGCTGCAGAAGCAGGATCGCCGCGTTATCGCCGGCCGACCTGTCCTTGTCGCGTCCATGCAGATCGTTCTGCAGGCGCCCTATCACTGAGATGAGCCGCAGGACCTGGCGAAACGCTGGACGCGCGCGCAAGGTCGCCATGTCCAGCCCCCACAGCAGCGACAGGCAACAGAACACGGTCCCGTAAGCGATCGAATCGATGCCGTTGTGCAGGTACTCGGCGTAAGACCAGCGTCGCGCCCCTGCCGCCTGCGCGTGTCCGGCGCGCAGCGCCGCGCAGTAGCACCGGGTATAGTCGAGAAGCCGAGCATAGTCGTGACGATCGTAAGCGAGCGCAGCCAGCGAAGCGCGCAGCTGAGCGCAGCCCTCGAATCCGGAGAGCACGCACGGTACGCCGTGCCCCAGCGCCTGCTCCAGGGCGGCGAGCTGCTCCGGCGCGATCAGGCCAACGTCGTTGCAATCGTCTAGCCAGAACAGCAGCGCCAGTTCGCGATAGAACGCCACGATCAGCGTTTCGTCCTGCGGATCGCGGCCGGTGCGGGCGCTGGTGTCGCGCAGGCTCGGGTGAATGCGTTGCAGGATATACTGGCCGCCCCTTACCGCTTCCTCAGCATGCTCATCCGCGAAACCGGTCAGGGCACGCCCCCACTCAAGCACCTGCTGCAGCGCGCGTTCGGTCTGGATCATGGCGCCGCCCCTGCTCCCTCGGCTACGACGCGCCGCCCACAACGAAGCGCCAGCCACAACCCGGCGAGACCGCATCTCCGCGCCATAACGGCGATCGCGAAGTTATCGATCCGATTGCCAGTTGCTGATGCAAGCTCTTGTGAACGGCCGTTAGGACCGGCCCGCAGCCTCGCCGGCAGTATCGAGCAATCCGCTTGCGCCGGCTCGCCATAGCAGGCGAGGACGGCAAGGTCGCCGGCGGCAAACGCACGCGAGCACATTGCAAGCGACATCCGCGAACGCGGCGCCGACTGGTCAGCCTCCGCCTCGGTGCCCGCATATGTCCGCGAGTCGAGCAGCGCCTTCGCCACGAAATGAGCAGAACGCCTTACGAGCATCGACCGCCGGCTGCTGCGCATGCGCGATGATGAGGCATGGTCTCGCAGCGGACCCGTTCCGACAGATGCTGCACCAGGGACGAGGCGACCTTATCCAACAAGGCACCACTTGCGCTGTTTGTGGAGACGAGCGTCGGCTGCATCCATGCGGCTGCTTGAGTGGTGAAGACTCTGAACGACGGTTCCTACGGCGCTGCCGGCGCAATCGGCTGCTTGGGGGACGCGTGACGCAGTCAAAGCTCCCCTTGCCAAGCACGGAGCAGGCGAGTGAGAGAGCAGATGAATAGGCGTGTCGCCAATATTTTTGCATTGCTCTAATCGATTATAGTTGTGAGGAGCAATTTGAGACCATTTACTTGCGGCTCAAGTCACCCATAAAAGAAGGCAAGCACCGATTCGGTAGCTTATCCCCTGTCTTTCGCGTACTCGCGGCCGTGGCGCCGGGTGAACGATTGAAGACCGCCGGTCTCACTCGCAGGTGGGCGCCAGGGCGTGGGGCGGTTGGCAAGCCACAGGAGTAGGACAATGTCGAAGGATTCGGGTAAGGGCGATAATCACGGCGGCGGACCGGGCAAGATCGAGATCACGGTGGTGGTGAACGGCCAGCCCACGCAGGTCGAAGCCAATCCCAACCAGCCGCTTCACGTCATTCGTACCAAAGCCCTTGAGAACACGCAGAATGTCGCCCAACCAGCCGAGAATTGGGAATTCAAGGATGAGGCCGGCAACTTGCTCGATGTCGACAAGAAGCTTGGCGACTTCGGTTTCCCGAATACTGTGACCCTGTTCCTCAGCCTGAAGGCGGGCGTCGCAGGTGCCTAAACACCAAAGTGTGGATCCGGAGGTCTCCCGAGCGAAGTTTGATCGGGAGATCGGCCGGTTCCGGCCATATGCTGATGTCTATCGGGCTCAGGGCTGCTTCTTGATCGAGGCGACCTTTCCGCGCGCTTTCTTCATTTTCGCCAGCCCCAAGTTAAAGCCACGGGTGGTCAGCGCAGCGAGCGAGGTCGACTTCACCGACTACGACTTAAGACCACCGTCCGTGGTCTTCGTCGATCCGTTTACGCGTCATCCGATTGCCCGGAAAGATCTATACCTGAAAATGCTTAGACGTCCGCCGCTGCCCGGAACGCCGCCGGAGATGATAGGAGCTCTCATCCAGCAGAACGCCGTGCCGCTGACGGACTTCATCCAGGCCAACAGTCCCGAGGACGAACCATTCCTGTGCATGGCGGGCGTCCGGGAATACCACGACAATCCAGCCCATTCAGGTGATCCATGGCTGCTTCATCGGGGTTCTGGCGAAGGCTGTTTGGCCTTCATCCTGGACAAGATCATCAAGTACGGAATCGTTCCTATAGAGCAGTTGCAGATTCAACTCCAACCGACAATCGTAGGAATGGTGGTATCCCCTCAGGCGATACAAGAATGACTGGTTTGAGAGATGTAACGATCGTGACTCTCCCGCGCGGCTGCATCTCGACCACGCATGGGCATCTGCGCTCAGTTGGTCGCGAGGGCAATGAGGGGATGGCGCTCTGGGTCGGCGTTCAGCAAGAGCGGCACTTTGCCGTAACAGAGACGGTTATCCCGGCGCAGCGTCACATTCGGACAAACGATGGCGTTTGCGTGATCGTTGCGGCCGAAGAACTGCACCGGCTCAATGTCTGGCTCTACAAAAGCGGCCTGAAACTCTTGGCCCAGATTCACAGCCATCCGGGCCGCGCCTACCATTCGACGACGGACGACGCTTATGCGGTTGCTACCACGGTTGGGTGTCTGTCGCTGGTAGTGCCGAATTTCGCCCGCGAGCCTTTCGATTTTGCTCGGGTCGCCGCCTATCGGCTTGACGAAAAGGCCAAATGGAATGCGCTCCCTCCCGCGGCACTGTCGCGAATGATCATGATATCGAGTTGAACAATGGCATTCGCTAACTTCATCGATCGCGCCGCCACGGCGGCATCTCAGGTCCTGGCCGATTTTCATCTGGGAGACTTCAAAGCAGCTCTTGAAAAGCAGGTCGTGGCAGTCGCCTTCGACCATCAGGCCGCTTCCTGCGCCGAAGGCCAGGCGACACTAGATCTTGCGGTGAGATTGCTCGCTAGGCTCTACCCGGTTCTGGCGATACTCCCGCTGGACAGCGCGGCGAGCTCTCAAGCCCAAGCGCTGGAGCGCTTGGCAAAGTCGATCAATCCAAAAGTCGGCATCCGGCGTTCCGGCAAGTCTGCCACCGTCTGCGTCGTTGCAGGGGTAACGCGCCCATCACTCCGGTGCCCGATCTTTTTCGTGGGATCGGACGGTTGGGCGGCAAAGCTGTCGCGTACGGACCCGGTGGGCTCTGGCCCAAGTCTGCTGCCTTATGGAGCTGGCGCCGCCAGTTGCTTCGGCGCCGCCAACGTCTTTCGAACTATCTTCGCTGCCCAGTTGACCGGCGCCGAGTTGGACGAAACCATCGACCTCTCGCTATGCAGCTACGACAAGACCAAAGCCGGAGAGCCTGGCCCGATCGACTTCCCAGTCGACCTTGGCGAAACCCACCTCGTTGGGCTCGGTGCGATAGGCCATGGCTCGCTTTGGGCGCTAGCGAGACAACCCGATCTCAAAGGTCGTCTGCATGTAATCGATCACGAAGCGATCGAACTCTCAAACCTGCAGCGCTACGCATTGGCTGGCCAGGCGGAGATTGGTATGTCCAAAGCGGTTCTTGCAGCCACCGCCCTTAGATCGACTGCCCTTGAGGTCGAGGCGCACCCTCTGACGTGGGCAGAATATGTTGCGCGCCGGGGCAATTGGGTCTTCGACCAAGTGGGTGTGGCGCTTGACACCGCCGCCGACCGTCTGGCTGTCCAAGGTGCACTGCCGCGATGGATCGCAAACGCTTGGACGCAGGAGCACGATCTCGGTATCTCCCGGCATGGTTTCGATGACGGCCAGGCTTGCCTTTGTTGCATGTACCTGCCATCCGGAAAATCCAAGGACGAGCACCAGCTGATTGCCGAGGAACTCGGAATACCGGAAGCACACGAGCAGGTGAAAACGCTCCTGCAGACCAATGCCGGAGTTCCCAACGACTTTGTAGTTCGCGTGGCTACAGCGATGGCTGTGCCGTTTGAACCGCTAGCCCCGTTTGTCGGCCAGCCCCTGCGCTCCTTTTATCAGCAGGCTATCTGCGGCGGTCTGGTGTTCCAGCTTAGCGAAGGAAGTCGCCGCGTTCGAACTGTGGTTCCGATGGCCTTTCAGTCGGTGCTTGCCGGGATTATGCTTGCCGCGGATTTGGTCAAACATAGTGCGGGGTTTCCCATGAGCCCGACGACGAGCACTCGGGTGAATCTTCTGCGCCCCCTTGGCTCTCACTTGCACGATCCGAAGGCCAAGGACTCCAGCGGCCGCTGCATCTGTAGCGACGACGATTTCATTGCCGCTTACAGGCGCAAATACGGCGAGCGCGTTGATCAGGTAAGCGATGTCTCGGCCGCCTAAACAGACGCGCACCTCTCCGTAGACGCAGGGGGCGCGGCTTGTGGGCGTGACCATGGGCGCCATTATCACACGCTTGGCCCGCTCCTTTGCCGGCCTATCGTCCTCCGCGCATGATCCCTGTTGCCGACGTGATGATCCAGCACCAGCCGCCATGGCACCAGAGGCTGGTCAAACCTCCGTTGTTGGCCGATTTGGACAGTGCTGCATCAGGTCTCGACCGACGTCTCGACAGTCAGGGCTGCTTCGACGGGTGTGAAGATGTCAACATCGACCCCAGGCGCCCGCATCGTCACAATCAGGGCGTACCGAGCCAGAGCGTCGACGCGTTCCAGGTAAGGCTTCTCCTTCCACCAGCCCCCGACCGGGAACACGCCGATCGCATCACGCTCGGCGAGATCGGCGGCGCTGCCCGACCAGAAATCGGCGTGCAACGAGCCGCGATCGCGGAAGGTGCCGAGCAGCCACTCTTCTCCGCCTCCAGCAGGCGCCCCTTCCTCCTCGTCCCGAGCGGCCTGATTGATGCGGGCTCGGAATTCGTCGACTGTCTCGGTCGCTGACTTTACTCTGAACCGAAGACCATGGGACGCGTAACGATGCCGGCGGGTCCATCCGCGTTCACCGGGGTTGGGTTCGATGAAATAGGACAGCGTGACGCGGAGCTCGACCTGGGCAGCGCCGAGCGCCGCGAGCTGCTCCTTCGGCCAAGGCAGGCGATGCAGCTTCATGTCACGCGTTTTGGCAGCCGCGCCGCCCTCGCGCTGGAAAGGCTGAAGCTCATCTTCAACGATAAGCGTGAGGTCGTTCACCGTTGACAGAAGCGCGCGCCCAAGATCTGGCACGCCGTAACCATAGCGCCGCACGAGCGCCTGGATCTCGCCCTTCGCTCCGTTGCACGCATCGATGCGTGCGCGCATCGCCGGAGTCCATTCGGCCGAGTGGACGATCAGGGCGCGAACCGTTTCAGGCCACAGCTCGGGGCGCGCTGATAGAATTAGTCCCGCCATCCGTGCGGCATGGGCCGTTGCCGCGCTCGTATCTCCGAGGGTGGTGAAGTGGCGCAGTTCGGGTCGATAGAAAGTGGTCAATATCTGCAGATCGTCGATCGGCTCGCCAGGCAACACACCGTCATGGGCGAGATTGCCGCCTTCGAAGACGACCTCGGGCTTCACCGGCCACTGCCTGTCCCAAACGACCGAAGTGCGACTGCGCGGCGAGAGCTCGCCGACCGGCGCGATCGGAGCGTAGCCCGCAAAGTCGGTGTCAATGATATCGACCTTTTCTGTGAAAGCGCCGACCGTCAGCGCATTCCAGGCCTGAGAAGGATCATCGACTGCTTCCAGATCGTTGCGCGTCAAATGCTCGGCCGGCATGAGGTCATCGCCGATGTTGCCGGCAGAGAGAACGATCAAGCGTCGCTGCTCCTCTTCGAAACAGAGTTGGTCGATAGCGGCAGACCACGATGTGGGCCTTCCACGCGCCGGACTGGCGCTTGTCACAGCCATTGCGATCGCGCGGCGGCGCTCCGGCGCCTGCACCTCGGCGCGGGCGATCGCTTCCGCGGTGATCGAGCCATAGAGTTCTGGATCGTTTGCCTCGTCTTCTGGCGGAAGGATACGGACACTCTCCAGCCGAAAGGGCAATGGAACTGGATCGCCTCCGACCAGGAGCGGGACCAGATCACCGTACAGGCCGACACCTGCCATTCGCGTCCCGTGGCCGCTCCACGCAGGTGTGTCGTCGCTGCCCCATGCCGGTTTGACGGTGTGCCAGTCTTCAACGGCAAGTGCGGGTTCGATCAACGGGTGGGTGCGACGTACGCCGCTGTCGAGAATGCAGACCGCAATATCGGATTGAGGCGGTCTGACGCGCCCGAGAAGCTCGTCGCTCCAGTCCCTTTGCTCCGCGCCGCCAAGGCCCATGAAGAAGGACGGCGTATCCTTCGCGCGCCGCAGCTCGGCGACGACATCGCTGTGCGCAATCATGCGGTCGAGCATTGCCGTGCTGGCGAGTGCCAGCATGACCACCCGCTCCGGAAACCTGACCGCATGCGTGCGCAAAGTGATGTTCAGGGCTTCGGCAATGTGCTCGAAGTTCTCGCGGCGACCGTCGCGCAGCCAGACTTCCCACCACACCTGCTCGTCAGCGGCCTGGGGGAAGAGGTCGTCGTGGTCGGTAAACAACGATCGTGCAGTCGCCAGCCTGACTGTCTCCATGCGGGAGACGAGCGGCTCGTTGCGCGGTCTGCCGCGGTCAGTGTCAACGTCTCGATACGCCTCGACTTTCCGCAAATAATAGGCTTGCGCGCTTTGCGGCAGGAACACCGACGCTGTGATGGGAGCACCGGGTTGAGTTGGCTCATGGACGGCGACCAGCTCCATGTGCTGGCGACGATCGGCCAACTGGTCGAGGGCCGCCCGTCCGGACATGGGCAGATCGATCTCGAGGTAAAAGCCAGGCGTGCCGACCGACAGCTGGGGGTCACGCGCCGCAATCTGCTGGCGTGCACTTTCGACCGCTTGTTCGATGGATTGCGTCAAGGCCGCAGCATGCGACGCCCGATCACGCGCCGGCAGCGGCGGTGCATGTATAAGTTGGTTGGGCCGCCGATAGGCTTCCCGAATGCCGTTGTTGCGAAGGTGGATATGGGCGCGGTCGCGCGGAAAATCGTCTGCCATTATGATCTGTGCTGTCGCTACTCAGACAGCGAAGCCTGCCGGCGTTCCTTCAGAGCGTCGATGAGCGCTTCCGAGGTGATCCGCTTCCCCCCCCGCAATATGATGGTTTTTGCAGCGTCGTCGGCCGCGCGGGTGATCTCGGCCTGCGACAGTCTCTCTGCCTGAGAGATCGCCTCGTTCCAGGCAAGCCCTCTGGTGTCGAAGCGGTCGAGTCGAGCCCGAAGCAGCGCCTCGATAATCGGCCGATCGGGCACGGCGTATTCGATGACATCGTCGAAACGGCGGAACAAAGCTCTGTCGAGCAGCTCGGGATGATTTGTTGCCGCAATAATCAGGCTGTGGCTGTCGTCTTGCTCGAGAAACTGCAGAAACGAATTCAGCACGCGCCGAATCTCGCCAACATCCTGGCGTTCGCCTCGACGCGCGCCGATGGCATCGAATTCGTCAAAGAAGTAGACGCCCCGCGTCGCCTGCATTGCATCAAAAACAAGCCGCAGCTTTCCGGCAGTCTCTCCCATGAACTTGGTGATCAAACCATCGAGGACGATCATGAAAAGGGGCAGATGAAGCTCCCCGGCCAATGCCGATGCGGTCATCGTCTTGCCTGATCCTGGCGGGCCGACCAGAAGCAGTTTGCGACGGGGAACAAGCCCGTGCTCGCGCAAGCTTGCTTGTTGGCGCTGCTCTCCCAGCACGCGGTGCAGGCGCGAGCGCAGACTGTCCGGCAAAATCATGTCCGTCAGTCGCAGGTCCGGATAGCGCACATGCAGGAGGCCTGCGAGTTCGCCCTTTGGCTGAAAAAGGGGAACCGGCCGACTGCTCTTGGCAATCCGGGCGTCCCTGCTCTTGGCTGCGTCGACCAGATCCTTGAGCTCCTGAGCAAGCTTGCCATGGCCTTGACGTGCCTCATGCGCAGCAAGCTGCATCGCGATAGAGAGGAAACGATCCTCGTCGCCGGCAATGTGGCTTTTAAGCAGCGTCACGATATGGCGGGCCGTGGTCATGGCTCTCTTCTGGGGTATCCGTTTACTTGGCGAAGCGCATGCAACCTAAACGCTTTCAACGGCGATTTGTAACGCGCAATGGTGTTTTTTCTCTTGTCGATGTTCGCCCGTGGCAACTTCAGCGGTGAACTGTTGCGCCGCGGTCATAGGCCAGCCGGAATAACGCCGGCCAGCAGACAACAGTCCGCATCTTCGAGCGCTCGAAGTCTGGCCACTCACGCAGCGTGTCGGGTCCGAACGCTCCAAAGCCGCCCCGCCTGGCAGGTCCATGCGACCGATTGCGGGCGTGCGGCCATAAGGTCTACGCGGGCTCGCATGGCTGCCCGCGCCGCTGGCTAAAAAGCTGTACACCATCTCACGAAACACCAGGTCCGCTCCTTTGCCGGCCGACGGTCCATGAAATCCCCTCCCCACTCACGACACCGGAGACCTCCTTGCCCACATGGCGCTCAAGCACCGGCCGCCATGGCACCAGCGTGAACTCGCGCGACTTTTCAACGACGGCATATTTTCCGCTGGCAAGCTCGACGGAGCGGCGGAGCGTACCCTCTACTCGTCCTCCGGATCGCGCTTCGGCATAGGGCAGGCCAAGTTCCTCCGACAGTTGGCCAGCAACACGGTTCAGTTCTCGCTGGCGCAGGATCGAAAGCATGTTGGCTCGATAGACGATCCCATCCTGTTCTTTATGCGCGAGGCCTTGCGCGATCAGCCACTGCCGCCGGCGAGCTTGCGCCTCTCTCACGTCGCGGCCGAAGCCGGATCCGTGCAAAGGCTCGGGTCTATCGGCAACCAGCTCCCGGTCGAGCCAGGTGGCGCCGTTGAAGCTGACCTGTCGCTCCAGCGCCATTGAGGAGAG
>NZ_RZTF01000057.1:0-6404 GCF_004023175.1 Mesorhizobium sp. M7A.F.Ca.MR.362.00.0.0 | reverse complement strand
CGACAGGCTCGGCCCTGGCCCGCTGGCCCTCATAATTCGCGACGCGATCGAGATGGTCCGGCGCGATGAGCCAGGTGCCGTTCGGCTCTCGCTCAACGCCGCCGGTCGCGCGGCGGATCGCCTCCAGCCGCCGCACATGCGTTCGCGCAAAGCTCTCGGTGGCGGATGGGTCATGCTTCAGGTGCATATCGACGTCGTAACGGCCGCCATGCGCGGCGGCGATTTCGGCGATGGTACGATCGACCTGCCTCGGCTCGGTGTTCCTTGGCGCGACACGCACGATGCAGCCATTAGGCATCGTTTCCATCGCCTCGCCTCTACCGATGTTGATCCAATGGCTCTTACCGTCGACGGCGTCGACGATCATGTAATGGCGGTCATTGATCTCGTCGGCCAGTCCACGCGCGACAACGCGACCGACGAGAGACTGGACGGGCTCGCCGGATCGATCGTGGATCACCCAGTCGGCGGCCCTGCGGGCAAGCCCCTTGCCGGTCAGTTCGCGGTGCATGGTCTTGATGATGTCGCCGCGTTCGCCGGTGCGGCGCAGCGTGGCTTCGAGCTCATCGTCGAGGCGCCAGGAGCCAGCGCCGACCTCCGCGGCCAGACCCATCCGCTCGAGCTTGCGCAGCCGTCCCTGGTGCAGCGTCTGGCGAATGGCGTCGGGACCGCCCGGCGAGACCAGGCCGTCATCATCACGCATGCTGAGCAGCCGACGGTCGATGCTGGTGAAGCGTTCCTGCTCCATTTCCCGGCGCAGGCGAAGCTCAATCTCGCGGTCGGTTCGCGGACCGAGATCGAGGCTGACCAGCTCGGCCGCCCGCTCGCGGATGCCAGATGAGATATATTCGCGCGCGATGACCAGGTTCTCGCCACGGTCGTCCCTGCCACGGACGATGATGTGGCTGTGCGGGTGGCCGGTGTTGAAATGATCGACCGCGACCCAGTCGAGCTTCGTGCCGAGGTCTTCCTGCATCTGCGCCATGAGCCGCCGCGTCAGCGCCTTGAGGTCGTCGTACTCGATGCCGTCTTCGGCAGCGACGATGAAGCGGAACTGATGGCGGTCGCCGTCCGCGCGATCGATGAACGCCTTGCCGTCGACGCGGCCGCTGTCGGCGCCGTAGAGCTCGCCAGGTTCACCTTCGCGGGTGACCCCGTCGCGCTGAAGATAGCGTAGATGGGCACGCGCCCCGTCCGCGCCCTTGCCGGCGAGCTTGACGACCCGCGCCTTGACGATCACCCGGCGCTGGCGGAAGGCGGCATACCGGTCGCGCGATTTCAGCAGTGCGGCGGCCGCCCCGCCGCGCCCTGTCCGGCTTCCTGTGAAGCGACCACCGCGTTGCGGCCGGCCGCCAGCCCGGTTGATCGCCGCACGAACCTGGCCGGCATAGCGTTTGCCGGCCTTCGAGCCGCGCGACCCGATTTTGCCGAGCTTCGGCCTGAACTCGTCATCCTTAATGCGAGCCTCCCAGACATATCAAGCAAAATCAGACACTTACACGTCAAACCCTCTTGGCACCGGCGGCAGCCTCCCGGAAAAACGATGTGCAGACAAAGATTTAACCGCCTCCTGGAGGCGGTACCTTTATCTTGCCTTCCGCGCCCAGCCCCGCCAGACGCGCCCCCGTCCGCCATGGCTAACGCACCGGCTCCTTCGGCTGCGCGCCGTCCTTGCCGAGCGGCACGAAGAGATCGCCGTTTCGCACGCCTGAGTGAACACCGTCATGAATGAAGAACAGCGACCGTCCGAGAGGAGCGATTTGCGCCTTTGGAGCGACAGATTGGCTTTCGAACGCCTCGATGTCGGCCGCCGAAACTCCGGCCGCCTTGAGTTGGTCGAGGTACTCGACGGTCTCTTCTGGCAGCGGTTTGCCACGCTTCAAATGCTCGTCGTAGCGCTCGGGACCGGCATTGTAGGCGCCAAACAGGCCAGGAAATCCGAAGCGGTCATACATGGCACTGAGATAGGCCGTGCCGGCCAGGATATTGTCGCGCGGATCGTGGGGGTTAGGCCCAAGGCCGTGTTCGACCCGCATCTCTTCATAGGTGCCGGGCATCACCTGCATGAGGCCCATGGCGCCAGCGGGGGAGGTGATGGGGCGGCCGCCGCGCATTGTCTTGCCGCCGCTTTCGGCAGCCATGACGGCATAGATCCAGGCTTGGGGAATATGGAAGCGCCGGCTTGCTTCCGATACCAACGTCTGCCACTTTCGCAGCTGCGGACTTTGGGAGATGGCGACCGGCTCAGCGCCGGTCGAGGCGGAACAGGCGCATGGCGCAATGGCGATCATGCCCAACAAGAGGAGGGTCACTCGGTCCATAGTGGTACGAGCCTCCCGATGACATTTTGAGTGGGAACAGGCCCGAAATAGCGGCTGTCGAAGGAGCGGTTTTTGTCGCTGCCGAGCAGGAAAACCTCGTTATCCCCGAGCGCTCGGCAGCCGTTCCACCATGGCAAAGGTCGGCCTTCGGCGTCGATTTTGAGCCGGCGCGCGACGATGTCGCCGCCGATGATGATGGCGTCATTGAAGGCGCAGACATTATCGTCCGGCAGCGCTGCAAGACGTTTTGCCAGCGGCACATTGCGAGGCAGATAGCTGCGCTCGGCGGCGAGATACGCCGCGTATTCAGGCGGGCGCACGAGCACGAGATCGCCACGCGCCAGCGCTCCCGCAGCGATGCGGTAAAGGCCGATCGGCGCGCTGGCCGAGGCGTTCCAGACCAGCCAAGGGGCGGGCTTTCCCAGCGCCGTGAAGCCCAAAAGACCGAGACCGGCCGCGGCCAAGGCGACCGTCTTACGGGCTCGAACACGCCTCAGGCGGCTGCCGATCAGATGGATGGAAGGGCGCCGCCTCATGAACGGCCTCCCGTGCCGCCCTGGCCGGAACCGGCCTTGCCATCGCCGGCGATGGAGTGCTGCGGGTGTCCTTTCGACCAATGGTCGAGTTCGTCGATGTGATAGCGGACATAGCGGCCGTGCTTGCGGAATTTCGGGCCGCCGCCCTTGAGCCGCATCTTTTCGAGCGTGCGCTGGGAGAGCCCGATATAGAAGGCGGCTTGGGCTGTGCTGAGAAACGGGCTGCCCTTTTTCGCGCGGGCCGCGCGTTCGTTTTCGTCGTCCATGATGATCCTCGTTTCGCTTCGGACAAGCGAGGGCGAGGATGGGCGAGGGAGATCGTCTCGGGGACGGGCGAAGAGTCGGGGGAGAGTTTTCGCCGCCCTTTAGGGCGGACGGGGTTTGGGTGGAACTCCTGGGAATGAGCCCCGCGCCGGGGCTGCGGCGCGAGGCTCTTATCTCGGCCGGTCAGTCGGCCGGGTTCCAGATGATGGCGTAGGTGTCGTGATCGTCCTGGCCGGCGGCTCGGCCGAGATTGGCGTAGAGCTTGCGCGGTCCGAACTCCGGCGCTGCAATCGACAGGCTCACATAATCCTTGCCGGAAGTCTCGCCGGTGCGGATCCAGCCAGCGCCGACTTCGACCCCTTGCGTAAGCACCCGGAAGTCGGGATGGTTATCGGCGCTCTTGGCCTGGTTGGGGACGATATCGATGTCGGCGCGGACGCTGAGCGTCTTGAACTGGCCCTTGTAGGCGCCGTTTTCCTGCTTGTTGACGTAACCGATCGCGGTCATTTCGAAGTCTCCTTTTGTGGTTTCGCCGGGGACCATCCCCTGCGATGGCGCACCGTAATGGGCGCGTCAGGACCGCCTGAATCCGACAGGGCCGCAGCGACAGTGAAGGACCCGAGCGGGCAGCTTTTTTGTGAGCGAAGCGGCGCGAGGAAGCCGCCGCAGGCGGCGGGGAAAAAAGCTGATGGCGCGAGGGTTTCGGGCGGCCGGACCCGCCCATAGGTCGACAAGCCAGCCGCAGGGATGGTCCTTGGAGAGAGCATGGAGACCGCTCGCCAAGTGCGGTCTGTCAGCCAAGCAGGACGCCGGGATGAAACGGCCTGCAAAGATGCTGCGCCCTTATGCCGGATCGAGATCGTGCCAGCGGGTCGGGCGCCAGAGCAGACATCCGGCATGGTGCGATCTATGAAAGCAGGGCTCGCCAGCGGGAATTTGATACGCGAGGGGGCCAAAGTAAGGCTGGATGAGAAGCCGGTGCTACCTGCAGGTCCAGTGTCATGTGGCGGCGCTCGGGAAACCGCTACGCAATGTAACGCGCTCTTATGAGGCGAACAGACCGGCCCCAAAACCGATCGACCGGTGGTCGGCGCGAAACGCGTCATGCCTGTCCGAAAGCTGACAGTGGCAGAAGACGCATGTCGGGTTCCGCACAATTGACCATGCTGGATTTGTGAGGTTTTCAGGGAGAGCCATGCGTTCACTTCCCAGTGAGCTTTGGCACGGCATTTGCTCTTGATGTGGCAACACGGATCGAAGGTTGACTGCATGCACAAGCGCGAGATGAGCAATGCTCTCCTTTCCTGGAGGCTTGGCAGCAGATTCGATTTGACGTTGCGAGGAGCTTCAGCCGCTCGCGGCGGAAGTGATCTCAAATCTGAAGGCACCGTTGGGGCCGCAGCCATCAAACACATCTTTCTCTTTTTCGCAGCTCGTCTTCAACGCGATGCGGACTTCTTCGCGTCGACGGCGGCCGAAGGTGGAGAAGGGGCTCGACTTGCAAAAAGGAGTTGTCAATGACGTCTTACGTTCGCACCAACAGCCCGGCGCAGGTGCGCTCACTGTCCACCTTTGGCAAGCATCTGCAAAGGAGCGTGCTGACGGCGACGCTGCTTGCCGCGGCTTCGACGGGAAGTGAAGCGCAGCCCTATGTTCGTGCTGACGGCAGCACGACTGACGACTTGGAAGCGGCGCGAGCAAGTTGGCGTCATGACGCCGAATTCAATGGAAATGTGGGGCTCGCAGCCATCAACGCGGATGCCGCGTATGCGTTGGGTTCCACCGGGGAGGGGGCCAGAGCTCCTCGCCTGCCCTCGTCCGTCTTGACGAGTGCCCGCTTACAGCCTACCTCACTATCGCGTTAGCACTCGTCCATCGCGAGTGCTAACAAAAACCCCTCAACAGCGCACCAGGGAAAAATCCGAAAATGGCAAAGTCGAAGTTCCGCCCGCTGCATGACCGCGTGGTCGTTCGCCGGGTCGAATCCGAATCCAAGACCGCTGGCGGGATCATCATCCCCGACACGGCAAAGGAAAAGCCGCAGGAAGGCGAGATCATCGCTGTCGGCTCCGGCGCCCGTGACGAAGCTGGCAAGCTGGTCCCGCTGGACGTCAAGGCCGGCGACCGCATCCTGTTCAGCAAGTGGTCGGGCACGGAAGTCAAGCTCAATGGCGAAGACCTTCTGATCATGAAGGAATCCGACATCATGGGCATCATCGGCTCATATCAGGCCCTTTCGTCAACTGAATTCCCGGGCTCGATTGAAGCCCCTGCCAGGAGCTAAAAATGGCTGCCAAAGACGTAAAATTCTCCCGCGATGCCCGCGAGCGCATGCTGCGCGGTGTCAACATCCTCGCCGACGCGGTGAAGGTCACGCTCGGCCCCAAGGGCCGCAACGTCGTCATCGACAAGTCGTTCGGCGCCCCGCGCATCACCAAGGACGGCGTCACCGTCGCCAAGGAAATCGAGCTTGAGGACAAGTTCGAAAACATGGGCGCGCAGATGGTCCGCGAAGTTGCTTCGAAGACCAACGACATCGCTGGCGACGGCACCACGACCGCGACCGTTCTGGCGCAGTCGATCGTCCAGGAAGGCCACAAGGCCGTTGCCGCCGGCATGAACCCGATGGACCTGAAGCGCGGCATCGACCTCGCGGTAACCGACGTCGTTGCGACCCTGATCAAGAACGCCAAGAAGATCAAGACCTCCGAGGAAGTCGCCCAGGTCGGCACGATCTCGGCCAATGGCGACGAGTCGGTCGGCAAGATGATCGCGGAAGCGATGCAGAAGGTCGGCAACGAAGGCGTCATCACGGTTGAGGAAGCCAAGACCGCCGAGACCGAACTCGAAGTCGTCGAAGGCATGCAGTTCGACCGCGGCTACCTCTCGCCCTACTTCGTCACCAACGCCGACAAGATGGTTGCCGAACTCGAGGACGTCTACATCCTCCTGCACGAGAAGAAGCTGTCCAACCTCCAGGCCATGCTGCCGGTTCTCGAAGCCGTCGTGCAGACCTCGAAGCCGCTGCTCATCATCTCGGAAGACGTCGAAGGCGAGGCTCTGGCCACGCTGGTCGTCAACAAGCTGCGTGGCGGCCTGAAGATCGCCGCCGTCAAGGCGCCGGGCTTCGGTGATCGCCGCAAGGCCATGCTGGAAGACATCGCCATCCTCACCGGTGGCCAGGTCATCTCGGAAGACCTCGGCATCAAGCTCGAGAACGTCGGCCTCAACATGCTCGGCCGCGCCAAGAAGGTGTCGATCTCCAAGGAGAACACCACCATCG
>NZ_RZTF01000580.1:2303-2796 GCF_004023175.1 Mesorhizobium sp. M7A.F.Ca.MR.362.00.0.0 | reverse complement strand
GTCGACAGCGGGTTGCGCAGGATGCCGATTTCGAGGTCCGGCAGCACCGGCAGCCCTTCATTGCCGCCGACGATGCGCAGCGATGGCGGTACGCTGCGCATCGCAAGGCCAGCCACCGCGAGCCCGGCCTGGACGACGGCGATCAGGCCAAGCAGAGAGGCGCTTGAATAGGTACAGCGATAGGAGCGGTCGGCATCGCCAAGCGCCTGCAGGACATTCATCCTGGCGGCGCAGCCCGGTTCGAACAAGGCGACCGGAAGCGGGTCGGCCTCCCAGGCGACATGGTTGGGCGAGGCGACCCAGACGAAGCGTTCCAGCCGGATCACCTCAAGCGGCTGCTCCGGCAAGCGGGTGATGATCGCCAGATCCAGCCGCCCCTCCGCCAGCGTCTTCACCAGCGCGGTCGACTGTTCGCAGATCAACTCCACCGTCACCAGGGGATGCTCCGCCGCGAAGCGTGAGAGCACGGGCGGCAGGAGGAAGGCGGCATAGC
>NZ_RZTF01000580.1:0-2294 GCF_004023175.1 Mesorhizobium sp. M7A.F.Ca.MR.362.00.0.0 | reverse complement strand
GCTGCCTGTCTCCTTGGGCCGGGTGACGCTTGCCCAGGCTTCATCCGACAGTTTCAGCAACCGGCGCGCATAGATCAGGAAATCCTCGCCGATCGCATTGGGAGTGACGGTTCTGGGACCACGCACCAGAAGCTGGTTGCCGACCATCTCCTCCAGCCGCTGCATCTGCATGCTGACCGCCGACTGGCTGCGGCCGACCCTGGGTGCTGCATTGGAAAGGCTGCCGCTCTCGACGACGGCGACAAAGGTTTTCAGCAGGTTGAGATCGAGTGGCGCGGCCATGGTGCTATCAGTATATCGAATAGATCATTCCAAATCTATTCGCTTGTTTGAAGGCCGTGCCGGTGACCAGATGGTTGGGAGTACCGGCTGGACGAAACACCCATGGCAGACGCATCGACAGCCCGCTTTCCGGCCGCCAGCCTCGCTCTGGCAATGGTGATTGCCGGCACGGTCGGCGCCTTCGCCACGGAATCGGGGCTGCATCCCGTTGCCGTCGTCTTCTGGCGATGCGTGTTCGGCGCGATCTTCCTTCTCGTATGGTGCCTGTTGCGCGGCTACCTGCCGGATCGGATGCTGTTGCCGTCCCGGCTTGCCCTTGCGGCACTTGCCGGCGTGTGCATGGTGCTGAGCTGGACGGCCTTCTTCGCAGGCTTCGCCATGACGTCGATCGCCACGACGACGATTATCTACCATATCCAGCCGTTCTTCGTGGTCCTGATCGGCGTGGTTTTCCTAAGGGAACGCATCTCGCCCGACCAACTGCTGTGGATGCTCGCTGCCTTTCTCGGCGTCGTGCTGGCCAGCGGCCTCGTTTTCGCGCACGGTCATGCCGATGCCAACTGGGTGCCGGGCATTGCGCTGACGCTGGGCGGCGCACTGCTCTATGCCGTTACAACGATCCTAGCCAAAGGCCTGGGCCAGCAGCGCGCCGAAATCACGGTACTCTGCCAAACACTGGTGGGGGTCGTCATGCTCGCCCCGTTCGCCGGCATCGGCCAACATATTGCGCCTGCGTCATGGGGCTGGCTGCTCGGCATCGGCGTGCTGCACACTGGCATCGCCTATGTGTTGATGAATTCGGCCTTCCCACGGCTGACGACACCGGTGATCGGCGTCATCACCTTCATCTACCCGGTCGTCGCCATCATCGTCGACTGGGCTATCTATGGGCATCCGCTGGGACCGGCGCAGGCAGCCGGCATGGCACTGATTGCGCTGGCAACGCTTGGTGTGCGGCTTGGCTGGCGGTTTCCAAGACGGCATGTCTCGACCGTGTGAGCCCGAAGCAATTCCCGGGAAAGCACATAGCGCTTCCCCTGGAATTGCTCCAATAACCAAGAGACAGAGTCAGCCTTTGATAAAGCCGATGAAATCGTCTGGCGTGGCGCGGCCCATCTCTTCCTCCCAGTGGCGGCGGCAGAGCGAGACATAGACATCCTTGCCGATTGCCACCTGCTCGCCCTGGCGCGCCACCTTGCCATCGGGGCCGAGGCGCACGACCATCGTCGCCTTGCGGCCGCATCGGCAGATGGTGCGCACTTCGCGCAAATCGTCGGCGATGGCCAGCAGCGCGCGCGAGCCGGAAAACAGCTTGCCCTGGAAATCGGTACGCAGGCCGTAGCACATGACCGGGATGTTCAACCGGTCGGCGATGCGGGCGAGCTGCCAGACCTGCTCCTCCTCGAGGAACTGCGCCTCGTCGACGAAGACGCAATGCACTGACGTATGCGCGTGATGCTCGGTGACGCGGGCGAACAGATCGTCGCCATCGCGGAACATCTCGGCTTCCGTCTCCAGGCCGATGCGCGACGAGATCAGGCCGGTGTCGCCCTTGCGGTAGTGGCCGGCGACGAACAGCATCGTGCCCATGCCGCGCTCGCGATAATTGTAAGAGGCCTGCAAGAGCATCGTCGTCTTGCCGGCGTTCATGGTCGCATAGTAAAAGTAGAGCTTGGCCATGCCGCTCTTTTAAGCCGACTTGATGCCGTGCGGGGAGAGGCCACGGCGGCATTCCCCTGAAAAAGGCGCCTGTCCAGACAAAAGCGCCTGATGTGTCGCTGATTGGCCAGCCCGCGCCGTTGATCGCGATTGTCTTAATGCTTGAAACCACACCAGAATGGTGTTTGGCTGACGAAACAAGGCGGGCATAGAAACCGTAGCTACGCTTCGCCAAAGAATCACAATGGGAGACTGTCTATGTCGCGTATGAACTCTTTCGTCGCCGGCCTCAGTCTGGCGGCTTTTTTGTCCACCAGCGCTGCCTTTGCCGGCGATCCGGCGAGCTGCAAGGC
>NZ_RZTF01000579.1:0-2801 GCF_004023175.1 Mesorhizobium sp. M7A.F.Ca.MR.362.00.0.0 | reverse complement strand
AAACAGGCGAGGCGCCGCCGATCCTCCGGGATCGGCGTGCCCATCGCCAGGTCGCGCTTCCTGATCGTCGCGGTGGCCGTGTTCGTCGGGCTCGGCCTTGCCTGGTGGGCGGCGACCGGACTGGGGTTGGTAAAGCCGATCTTCCTGCCGTCGCCGGGCAGCGTAGCTATGCAGATCGCCAAGCTCGCCGCCGACGGCACGTTGTGGCTGGACCTCAAAGCCTCGATGTACCGTATCTCCATCGGCTTCCTCATCGCCTCGGCCCTGTCGATACCGATCGGCGTGCTGATCGGCAGTTTCCGTTCCTGGGAAGCGGCCATCGAGCCGCTGGTGGATTTCATCCGCTACATGCCGGTCGTCGCTTTCGTGCCGCTCTCCATCCTGTGGGCGGGCACCGGCGATTCGCAGAAATTCCTGATCATCTTCATCGGCACCTTCTTCCAGCAGGTGCTGATGATCATGGACAATGTGAAACGGGTTCCAG
This sequence comes from Mesorhizobium sp. M7A.F.Ca.MR.362.00.0.0, assembly GCF_004023175.1. Classification (NCBI taxonomy): domain Bacteria; kingdom Pseudomonadati; phylum Pseudomonadota; class Alphaproteobacteria; order Hyphomicrobiales; family Phyllobacteriaceae; genus Mesorhizobium; species Mesorhizobium sp. M7A.F.Ca.MR.362.00.0.0. The sequence continues at coordinate 2,317 of NZ_RZTF01000579.1, read as the reverse complement.
CCGATTTCATTGGCCTTGGGCGTACACTCGGCTTGCCGGATCGCAAGATCCTGACGCGCATCGTCGTTCCCAGCGCCTTGCCGGGCATCTGGGATACGCTGCGCATCAGCCTCGGCTGGGCATGGACCTGGCTGGTGCTGGCCGAACTTGTCGCCGCGACTTCGGGGCTCGGCTATCGCATCACCGTGTCGCAGCGCTATTTCCAGACAAACACGATCATCGGCTACATCCTGCTGCTCGGCCTGCTCGGCCTCATCACCGACCAGGTGATGAAGGCGCTGGAAAAGGTGCTGTTCAAGCAAGAGGGCCGCTCGCAATGAGGTCCAGCCGATGAGCCCCCCCAAATTGCGGATCGCCGGTCTCCACAAGAGCTTCGGCACCGGCGAGCGGCGCACGGAAGTGCTGCGCGACATCAATCTCGATCTTGCCGACAACGAGTTTGTCTCCCTGGTCGGCACGTCGGGCTGCGGCAAGAGCACGCTGCTGTCGATCGTGGCCGGACTGCAGGACTTCGACGCCGGCGATCTCAGTATCGATGGCGCGCCGATCCTGCAGCCGGGTCTCGACCGTGGCGTCGTCTTCCAGTCCTACACGCTGCTTCCCTGGCTGACGGCGCGGCAGAACATCGAATTTGCCCTTAAGGCCGCCGGTTACGATCGCCCGACCTGCCGCAGGATCGCGCTGGAACATCTCGAACTCGTCAAGCTGTCCGACAGCGCCGACCGCTATCCGGCCGAACTCTCGGGCGGCATGAAACAGCGCGTCGCCATTGCGCGCGCGCTTTCCTACCGGCCCAAGATGCTGTTGATGGACGAGCCCTTCGGCGCGCTCGATGCCTTGACCCGGCATCAGATGCAGGAACTGCTCACCCAGATCTGGGAGGAACACAGGTTGACCGTCCTGTTTGTCACTCATGATGTGGAGGAGGCCGTCTATCTGTCGGACCGCATCGTCGTCATGGGGATCGGCCCGGGACGCATCACGCAGACCTTCAACGTCCATATCGAGCGCCCGCGCCGCGAAGAGGTGATGGAAAGCCCTGCATTCATGGATCTGCAGCGCGGCGTGCACAAGGCCATCCGCGAAGGTTCAAAACGCCCCGAAATGGCGTAGGCGCCTGTGGTCATCAGTAGGCCCAATCACGTCGCTTTGCCGACCGCCGCATCCAACTCCAGCTCGCCTTCGGAAATGTCGTCGAAGGAGGCGTAATTCATGTTGTAGAGGCGGGCGTAGAGGCCTTTTCTTGCCATTAGCTGTTCGTGGTTACCGCTTTCGACAATCTCGCCGTTCTGCAGCACGATGATGCGGTCGGCGCCGCGGATGGTGGCAAGACGGTGGGCGATGACCAGCCCGGTGCGGCCTTCCAGCAGGGTGATCAGCGCCTTCTGGATCAGCATCTCGGTGTAGGAATCGATGCTGGCTGTGGCTTCGTCGAGCACCAGGATCTTGGCGTCGGCCACCAGTGCACGCGCAAAGCTGATCAGCTGGCGCTGGCCGAGCGAGAGATTGCCGCCGCGCTGCTCGAGTTCGGTATCGTAGCCATCGGGCAGGTTCTCGATGAAATCGTGCGCGCCGACGGCTTGTGCGGCGCGCACCACCTCCTCGCGGCTGGCTGATGTCTTGTGGTAGCGGATGTTTTCCAGCACCGAGCCGGAGAACAGGAACGGCTCCTGCAGCACCATCGCCACCTGATCGCCGAGCGAATCCTGGGTCAGGTCACGCACATCATGGCCGCCGACCAGAACCTCGCCCGACCAGACATCGTAAAAGCGGTGCACCAGCGCCATAGAGCTGGACTTGCCCGATCCGGTAGGGCCGACAAGGGCCACGGTCTCGCCCGGATTGACGCGAAAGGAGATGTTCTTCAGCACCGGCTGGTTCGGCCTATAGCCGAAGGTGACGTTCCTGAACTCGACCGAGCCGTCCATGTCGCGCGACAGCGTCACCGCGCCTTGCCTGTCGCTGACGTCGACCGGCACGTCGAGCACTTCGGAGATGCGCTGGCCCGAAGCCATGGCGCGCTGCATGACGCTGTATTGCATGGTCAGCGAGCGGATCGGGTCGAAGAAGCGCTGGATGTAGAACAGGAACGCCACCATGACGCCGATGTCGAGGCTGTGCGACAGCACCATCGAACCGCCGACGACGATGACGGTCGCCATGGCGATGCCGGTCAGCGTATCGACGATCGGCACCATCACCTGCGCGTATTTCGCCGAGGTCAGATGGGCATTGAGATTGGCCAGCACCTTCTCGTCATAGAGGTCGAAATTGACGTGCTGGCGCTCCAGGCTCTGCACGGTGCGCACGCCATGGA
>NZ_RZTF01000578.1:0-2805 GCF_004023175.1 Mesorhizobium sp. M7A.F.Ca.MR.362.00.0.0 | reverse complement strand
CGTCACTATACGGGGAGAGGATGCCGGCAGGCAGGTGAGGGGCGGCGCCAACTTCAACAATTGGCGGTCTCCGTCGCCGGCCAGAAACGAGGCAGGAGTCACGCAAAATGGCGCCTAGCTTCGGCATCGCCTTCGGCGGCGGCGGCGCGCGCGGGTTGGCGCATATCCATGTCATCGAGGCGCTGGACGAGTTGGGCATCAAGCCCGTGGCGATTGCCGGCTCGTCGATCGGCGCCATCATGGGCGCCGGCATGGCATCGGGTATGACCGGCAAGGACATCCACGACTATGCCCGCTCGATCCTCGGCCGCCGCGCCCAAGTGGCGAGCCGCATGTGGCGGGCGCGGCCGGGCACCATCGCCGAAGCCATGCAGGGCGGCATCCGCGTCAGCCAGTTCAACGTCGAGCGCATCCTGAAAGCCTTTCTGCCCGAAGCCATTCCCGAAACCTTCGGCGAGCTGCAAATCCCGCTGAAGGTGACGGCGACCGACTATTTCGGCCACAAGCTGGCCGTCTTCGAGGACGGCGACCTGCACTCGGCGCTGGCGGCCTCGGCCGCCATCCCCGCCGTGTTCCGGCCGGTGACGCGCGACGGCAGGCTGCTGATCGACGGCGGCATCTACAATCCCGTGCCGTTCGACCTGATCGAGAACGACGCCGACATCATCATCGGCGTCGACGTGGTCGGCGCGCCGGAAGAGGCCGACCGCAAACAGCCGACCTCCGTCGACCTGATGTTCGGCGCCACGCAATTGATGATGCAGTCGATCACCGCCAACAAGCTGAAACAATGCCGCCCCGACATCCTGGTCCGCCCGGCAGTCTCGAGATACCGCGTCCTCGATTTCCTGAAGATCGACGCCTTGATGAACGAAACGGTGGATATCAAGGACGAGCTGAAGCGGCAGGTGGAGAAGGTGGTTGAGGCGAGGAATAGCGCCGCCATCAAGGGGAGGCGGGGAAAGCAGGTCGGGTGAGGTGCATCTTTCCTTCACCTGAGAGGAGAGAGCCCAACCGACCTACGATTTCGCCGTCACCGGTGCATACTCTAGCGCCACCACGCCGTTGCTAAATGGTTTTGCGGAAATCAGGTCGAGCGTCACCGGCTCACCGATTGGGAATAGCGGCTTGCCCTGGCCGACGGTGCCTGGATAGCTGAGCAGCCTGACGCGCTCGACCAGGCCGTGGCGCAGCAATTCCTGCGCGACGCTGAGGCTGCCATGCACGTAGATGTTGCCGCCGCTGCCTTGCTTCAGCGTCCTGACCGCTTCCGGCAGAGGCCCTTTCAGCAATTCGGCCGGCTTCCAGTCGAGCGCCTTCAGGCTGGTCGAGGCGACATATTTAGGCAGCGCGTTGAACCGGTCGGCAAAATCTCCGGTTTCCGTTGGCCAGGAGCCGGCAAAGATCTCATAGGTCGTGCGCCCCAAAAGCATGGCGCCGCTGTCGGCAAGCTCGTCTTCCTTGAACCTGTTCATCTCGTCGTTCCAGGTCACGCTGGGCAGCTTCTCGACCTCGGCAATGCCATCGACGCTGATGAATTCGGTGACGATGAGTTTTCGCATAGCGCTCTCCTTCTTCCGTCAAAGGACGAACCGCGTGGGCGCTTTGCGACAGGCTTCCTGAAATATATTGCTGCGCTTCGTTGTAGTGTGGCGCTTCAGCGCGAGGCTGCGAAAGACCGATACCATGGGGAAGGGCGACCGCCGCCTGGACTAAACCCCAAAGTTCGGATTTTGATGCCACATCTGAAGTAGTTATTCCCAAGAACGCATTGCAGGAAGATTCATGGGATTCGGGGTTTTCATTCATCGCTCGGATTCGCGATACAACGATCGCCCCGCAGAGCAATACCAGTTTCCTCGCCCGTATCTGCGCCGCGTTGAAGCGTGTGTCGGCAAGTGGATTATCTACTACGAGCCCAGCAAGGTAAACGATACACGGGGCTATTACGCTGTAGCGAAAGTCCAGCAGATCATCCCCGATCCGGTAACGCCTGACATGTATCTCGCGCTGATTGAGCCCGGAAGCTACCTCGATTTCGTCAATCCTGTTCCATTTAGCGGATCTGACGGTCCCGTCGAACGAGGCCTGCTCAATGATGAGGGACGGATTTCTGGCCGCGCCCAATCTGCTGTCCGCGCACTCAGCCCAGGTGACTTCAACCGGATCATCGATCTGGGCCTGGATACGAATGAGTTGTTGCTGCCGCGCGTTGATGAGGTCGGCATATCTGCCGGCTTTCAGGATGAGCAGGCGCCATTCGAATTCGAGCAGAGTCGTGACCGCGTAAGCTACATCGGATCGCGAATCGTGCGGGACCGCATTTTTCGTCGAGTCGTCTTACGTGCCTATGACGAGCGCTGCGCGATCACAGGTCTCAAGCTGATAAATGGCGGAGGCCGAGCAGAGGTTTCTGCCGCACATATTCGACCGGTTGAGGCGAACGGGCCTGATGTCGTCAACAATGGGATCGCACTGTCCGGCACTGCGCATTGGATGTTCGACCGTGGATTGATCAGCCTGTCGGACGATTTGGAAATCCTGATCTCCAGACAGGTCAATGACTTCGACAGCGTGCAGGGCTTCATAAACAGGACGCGCCGCGCGCTTCCGCCTCGCCGACAGCTCGAACGCCCGCATCCTCATTTCTTGCAATGGCATCGCGAGCACTGTTTCAAGCAATAGGCGGTGTCTCGAAGCTGCCCCGCCTATCCATGGGAAGGCTTTGCTTACGGGCCTCCTTTAAGCGGGAAGAGCCCCCCTCAGTCCTTCGCCCGCTCCACATAGGCCCCATCGGCCGTCATC
>NZ_RZTF01000577.1:1001-2845 GCF_004023175.1 Mesorhizobium sp. M7A.F.Ca.MR.362.00.0.0 | reverse complement strand
GGAACACCCCTCATCCGTCGCCTTCGGCGACACCTTCTCCCACAAGGGGAGAAGGAAGAAACTGCACTACGGCCTCCTGAACCCGGTCGGACCGCCGTAAAGATATCCGATGCGGGCGACGGCGTCCTTCAGCCCTTCGCGCGACACCAGCATGGTGTGGCCGTTGGCGTGGATCATCGTGTCGGCGTCGGTCATGACGGCGACATGGCCCTTCCAGAACACCAGATCGCCGCGTCGCAACCCGGAGAAATCAGGTCCCGGTTCGAGCGGCTCGCCAAGTGTCGCCGCCTGCATGTCGGAATCGCGCAGCACGTCTTTGCCGGCCATGCGCATCGCCAATTGCACAAGGCCCGAACAGTCGATGCCGAAACCGGAAGTGCCGCCCCAGAGATAGGGCGTGCCGAGAAACGCCTCGGCAACCGCGACATAGTCGGAGGCAGCTTCACTGAGCGGCCGCAGGTGGCTTGCGATCAACGCCTCGCCGGAAGGCAGGACCGCATAGTGCGTACCGCGCGTCTCGGCGGCCTCCGTCACCGTCACCGTCGATCCCATCGACAATTGTCCGGCGATCGGAAAGCGCAGATCCGGCCCGGGGTAGAGGAAGGTGCGCGGCACGCAGACGATGTGCGTCGGCGCATGGTCCCGTTTGCCCAGCATCGTGTCGGCGACGTAGCCGACATAGCCGTCGCGTTCGGCCTGGACCCAGGCCCAGCCCTCAGCGACATCGAAGACCAGGACATCGTCGCCGAACAGCGCTTGCGTGTTGACGCCGGCGTCCGGCCGCGGCGCCTTGCGCATATCGGCCACTGACGCGGTGACCCGCGCCGGCCGGCCGGCGACGAAGCGCTCGGCGGTGACCTCGCCCTTCAGCCTTGCATCGGCGAGATCGGAGCGAAAAGCGTGAAGGCGGGCATCCCTGGCAGTCAAATCGAACACTCTGTTGAAAGGTAATGCGCTCACATCGGCAGTTCGAGCGCCTTGGCGATGATACCATCGCCGAAGCGCTCGACAAAGAGCGCGCCCTCGACCGTGCGCCTGATCAGCACATTGCGCTTGTCGAGTTCATCGCGGTGACGCGAAACGAGTTTCAAAGCGCCCATCGTGTCGAGCGCGCGGGTGATCACCGGCTTGGTGACATTGAGGCGCGCGGCGAGCCCGCGCACGGTGTGCGGTGGCGGGTCGAGATAGATGGTGAACAGGATCGCCGTCTGGCGCATGGTCAGATCGGGCGCGTCGTCGCGCACCTGTGACAGCATCACTTGCTGCCACAGTCGCAAGGCCTGGCTCGGGCGCATAGCAATCGACATCGCGCCAGCATGACGGCAAATTGTTTCGGTTCCGTTTCAGTCGAGGCAATTTTGCCGGCTCCGCCTGCAACCGTCAGCCGTAGCGTTTCGCGATGATCCGCTCTAGGGCGCGGATGCCTTGTGCCTCGCCGCCGGCGGGGCCATGCGGACGATCGGCCGGGTTCCAGGCGAAGATGTCGAAATGCGCCCAGCCCTCGGTCTTTTCGACGAAGCGTTTCAGGAACAGCGCCGCCGTGATCGAGCCGGCGAAACCGTCTGATGTGACATTGTTGATGTCGGCGATTTTCGACGACAGTTTTGCATCGTAGGGCCGCCACAGCGGCATGCGCCACAGAGGGTCCTCGGCCGCGACGGAAGCCGCCGCAAGATCGGATGCCAGCGCTTCGTCACTTGTGTAGAACGGCGGCAGATCGGGGCCGAGCGCGACGCGGGCAGCCCCGGTCAGCGTCGCCATGTCGACCAGAAGCTGCGGCTCCTCCTCGTCGGCCAGCGCCAGCGCATCGGCCAGCACCAGCCGCCCCTCGGCATCCGTATTGC
>NZ_RZTF01000577.1:634-991 GCF_004023175.1 Mesorhizobium sp. M7A.F.Ca.MR.362.00.0.0 | reverse complement strand
GTATTGCCGATCTCGACAGTGATGCCCTTGCGGCTCGCAAGCACATCTCCGGGCCGGAAGGCGTTGCCGGCAATCGAATTTTCAACCGCGGGAATGAGCACGCGCAGCCGCACATTCAGCCCGGCAGCCATGATCATCGAGGCGAGGCCAAGGACATTGGCAGCACCGCCCATGTCCTTTTTCATCAGCAGCATGCCGGACGATGGCTTGATGTCGAGACCGCCCGTGTCGAAGCAGACGCCCTTGCCGACCAGGGTCACCTTCGGCGCCCCTTGCTGCCCCCATCGCATATCGATCAGGCGCGGCGCGCCGGCCGACGCACGGCCGACAGCATGGATCATCGGGAAATTCCGGTCG
>NZ_RZTF01000577.1:0-624 GCF_004023175.1 Mesorhizobium sp. M7A.F.Ca.MR.362.00.0.0 | reverse complement strand
TGACCACCGAGACTTCGGCCTTGTGCCTGGCGGCCAGGGTCCGCACCGCCTGCTCCAAATCTTCTGGACCCATATCGCTGGTCGGCGTGTTGACCAGATCGCGTGTCAGGAAGACGCCATCGGCGATGCGGCCTACGCGCCCGCCATCGACGCCTGCCGGCAGACCGAAGCGCAGCGCCTTGCCTGGCTTCTTGCCGTAACGGGTGAAGACATAGCCGCCGAGCACCAGCGCGATCGCCGCGAGGTCCGGCTCGACAGGGGCCGAGGCGAAATGCCAGTCGCCTTCCGGCAAGGCTTTCGACAGCGCGCCAAAGGCGAGCGCGCCTTCCCCATCGCCGATACCGAACAAGGCGCCGCCGAGCGCCCCGTTTTCGCCGGGCACGACCAGCGTCCTGCCTGCCTCGCCGGAAAAGCCGTTGGCCCTGGCCCAGGCGACAGCGACCGGCGCAAGGCCGGCCGCGTCCAGACCGTCCCTGGCGACCAGATGGACCGGCAGCGCGCCCGGCAATGTCTTCCCGACGAGTTCGACAGGCATGCGATGTTCTCCGTGTGAGTCGCCGTTCTTAACCGTCCGTTAGGGTTAACAGAATATTTCTGCGGGAGGGAAGACGGCCACTCAATGGC
>NZ_RZTF01000576.1:0-2862 GCF_004023175.1 Mesorhizobium sp. M7A.F.Ca.MR.362.00.0.0 | reverse complement strand
CCCTTGAGATACTGGATCGACCGATCCGACGGCTTGATGACGATATTCTGGCTGTCCAGCGCCTTGAGCGCCGACGGCTGCGCGATCAGGATCTGGCGGCGGCTATGGCCATGCGCGTCGACCGACGGCGCCGACAGCTCGAACGTATCGAGCGGCGCAGGCTTGCCGCCCAACGCCGCGCAGCCGGCCAGCGTCAGGGCAAGCAGTGCCGCAGCCGATGTCAACCCGCCCGTTTTCACCCACATAGACTTCACGCGCGATCCCCGTTGTCCCCGGATCGTAAGATCGACCCGCTTTCGCGGCTCATGTTTCTGGGGCGCGCCGTCGCCGAAGTCAACGCCGCGCCCTGCCATCGAATTGCCGAACCTCGCCGTCGCCACCCGAAAGGATGCGCTGCGGATTGCGGCTGAGATCGGTCACCGCCTCTTCGATGCGGCTGATCGAACGGCGGCTGTCCTGCACCAAAGCCTCGACATTCGAAAGTCCCTGTCCCGAGAAGCGCGCCAGATTGTCGGTGATGACGCCAAGGCGGGCATTCAGCGTGTCGGCAACCTGCTTGAACGACTTCAGCGTCGCCCTGGCATCCGCCATCACGCCATCGGCCTGCCCCGACCCGAGCAAGGTATCGACCTTGGCAAGAATGCCATCGACCCGCACCGAGGCATCGTTGAGCCTTTGCGCGAGCTGCTTTGCGTCCTTGATCGTCTGGTCGATGTCGTCGGCCCGGTTGGCGAACTTGTGGGTCACCTCCGCGATGTCGGCGGCGGCCTTGTCGGCGCTCTCGCTGGCCTTTTGGATGTTGGCGAGCGCCGAGCGCACTTGTGCGGGATCGATACCGTCGAGCACGTTGTCAACCTTGGCCAGCGTGCCTTGCGTCCGTTTGGTAAACTCGTTGACCGACCCCACGGCCGTATCGACGTTCTTGATCACGCCGTCGAGCTGTTTCGACGTCTCCTTGAGGTTACCGGTGACCGCGTCGACATTGGCGACGATGCTCTTGATCTTGTCCTTGTCGACGGCGTTGAGAAGGCCTTCGGCCGCCTTCAGCGTGCCATCGAGTTTGCCGGAAACGCCTTTAAGCTCATCCGCCAGCGTGCTGGCGGCGGACAGGAATTTGTCGATGCCATCCGAATTCTTGGCCAGCGCATCGGAGAAGGTCTGAACATTCTGGACGGTCTGCGTCAGCGGCCCGCGAACGTCCCTGGTGAAGCCTTCGAGCTCGGTCAGCACCTTGTCGGCGCGGGTGAAGATATTCTGCGCCGTCTGCAAGAGGTTGGTCACCGCCGACGGGTTGGCGACGATCTCGGCGACCTTGCCTTCCTTTTCCGCCTGGTCGAGGAGTTTCACTTCCTTGGGGTCGGCGCCCTTGAGCTCGATGTTGGCCTGCCCGGTCAGGCCGGCAAGCCCGATATCGGCTTGCGTCGATTTGGTGATCGGCGTCATGCGGTCGATCTCGGTATCGGCGATGGCAACCGTCGGATTGTCGACGTCGATATAGACGCGCTTGACGTCGCCGACCTTGACGCCGTTGAACAGCACGAAACTGCCGCGGCCAAGCCCGGACGCAGAGCCCGGAATGCGCACGCGCAGCAACGTCGTCTCGCCCTTGTCGCCGATGGCCGCCGTCCAATAGACGAAGGCAAACGCCGCCAGGATCGCAGCCAGCGTGAAGATGCCGACAATGACGTAGTTGGCTCTAGTTTCCATTGTCCCACTTATGGCTATGCGCGCGCCGCAAGATCAAGTTGCCGGGCGCGTTTTCCGCGGAAATAGGACTTTACCCACGGTTCCTCGCTCTTCAGCATGTCGTCGATGGTGCCTTCGACCAGCACTTTCTTCTTGCCGAGCACGGCCACCCGGTCGCAAGCGGTGAACAGCGTGTCGAGATCGTGCGTCACCATGTAGACGGTCAGATCCATCGTATCGCGCAGCTTGACCACCAGCTCGTCGAACTCCGCCGCGCTGATCGGATCGAGGCCCGATGTCGGCTCGTCGAGGAAGACGATGTCGGGATCGAGCGCGAGCGCCCGGGCCAGCGCAGCGCGCTTGATCATGCCGCCGGACAGTTCGGACGGGAATTTCTGCGCTGCATCGGGCGGCAGCCCGACCAGCTCGATCTTGAGCATCGCCAGTTCGTCCATCAGCTTTCGCGGCAGGTCGAGATATTCGCGCATCGGCACCTGGACGTTTTCCAGCACTGTCAGCGCCGAGAACAACGCGCCGTGCTGGAACAGCACGCCAAGCCGCATGTCGATGCGCAGACGCTCGGCATCATCAGCTTTCTCGATATCGACGCCGAACAGCTTGATCCTACCCGACTGCTTGCGCGTCAGGCCGAGAATGGTGCGCAGCAGAACGGATTTACCCGCACCCGAGGCGCCGACAAATCCAAGGATTTCGCCGCGCCTTATGTCGAGCGACAGTCTGTCGAGGATAAGCTTGTCGGCAAAGGAAACACTGATGTCGTGCGCGGAAAGCACGATGTCGCCCTCGCCCGCGTCATCAGCCAATGCGCCTGCCCTTTTCCTGTTTCGCAGCTTCATCTCAGAACTCGATCGCTGCGTAGAACATGGCGAAAAGTCCGTCGAGGATGATGACGACGAAGATCGACTTCACAACCGAAGCGGTAACATGCTGGCCGAGCGATTCGGCGCTGCCGCCGACCTTCATGCCTTCGACCGAGGCAATCGTGCCGATGATCATGGCCATGAACGGCGCCTTAATCAGGCCGGCAAAGATGGTGCTGAGATCGATGGCGACGCGCAACCGGTCGATGAAGGCGGCGGGCGGGATGTCGGAATAGAGCCAGGCAGCCAGTATGCCGCCGCCGAGTGCGGCGAAATTGGCGATGATGGTCAGGCA
>NZ_RZTF01000575.1:0-2878 GCF_004023175.1 Mesorhizobium sp. M7A.F.Ca.MR.362.00.0.0 | reverse complement strand
CGCCTCTGCGAGCAGCGCGCGGCGTGCCTGCGGCTTGGCCTGGATCAGTTCGCCGATACGGCCCTGACCGACCATCGACGGCGAACGCGCACCGGTCGACTGGTCGGCGAACAGAAGCTGCACGTCCTTGGCGCGGGCCTCCTTGCCGTTGATACGGTAAAGCGAGCCGGCCTCACGCTCGATGCGGCGCGACACCTGCAATTCGTCGGCATCGTTGAAGGCAGCGGGCGCCGAGCGGTCACTGTTGTCGAGGAAAAGTGTGACTTCGGCGGTGTTGCGTGCCGGGCGCGTGCCCGAGCCGGAAAAGATGACGTCGTCCATGCCGGACGCGCGCATGTTCTTGTAGGAGCTTTCGCCCATCACCCAGCGCAGCGCCTCGACAAGGTTCGACTTGCCGCAGCCGTTCGGCCCGACAATGCCGGTCAGTCCGCGTTCGATGACGAACTCGCCGGGCTCGACGAAGGACTTGAAACCGAGGAGGCGAAGGCGCGAAAACTTCATTCGCGCCGCCCACTAAGCGGATTACCGTGGTTTTGCGATGAGAATTCGCGGCACGACAGGAAGCCGCGCACGCCGAAGCGCCGCCGCCTCAGGGCTGACTGGACGTCAGAGCAGAGGGTCGATGATGGCCGACATTTCCTCAATCGACATCGCCCCCTTGTAGGTCTTACCGTTGATGAAGAAGGTCGGTGTCGAGTCGACCTTGAATTCATTGGCGCCACGCTTCTGGACCGATCTCACATCGTCCAGAAGTTTCTGGTCCGTCAAGCAGGCCTCGAAGGACTCCTGTGTAAAACCGGCGAGCTTCGAGATTTGCAGCAGTGCATCCTTGGTGTTCTGAACGCCAGCCCAGTTCGCCTGCTGCCTGAACAGGACGTCGACCATAGGGTAGTAGTTGTCCTTGGCGCAGCGCGCCAGCATAAAACCGGCTTCGGCACTCGGATCGAACGGGAATTCGCGCAGGATGTAGCGCGCCTTTCCGGTGTCGATGTACTTGGTCTTCAGGTCCGGAAAGGTGGTCTCGGCGAAATGCGCGCAGTGCGGGCAGGTCATCGAGGCGTATTCGACGATGGTGACCTTGGCGTCGTCCTTGCCAAGCTGTTTGTCGGGCAGCGCACCCGGCTTCATCAATTCCGCCATGTCCACGGTGCCCTGGGCTTCCGGCGCGGTGGCGGCGGCCGGCGTGGCCGGCGTCGCGGGGGCGGCCGGGGCCGCAGGCTTCACATCCGCGGCCTTCGCCTCCTCGCCAGAGTCGCTGCAGGCGGCGAGCAGGGCCACCGCCGGAATGGCGGCCAGCGAAGACAGGACGTTTCTGCGAGACAAGCTTTGGCCAAACGGGGGACGGTTCATACGAATCACCTGACAAGGGTTGGATTTTGCAATGCAAAGACACGAAAAGGCGAGAGTTGGCGCGAATTAAGGCATCTCGATCCCCAATCCAATCGCGAAACCTGACAAGGGCGATCACGAATGCGAGATATTGACTACGAATCCATGACTTTCTTCAAGACGCCTATGATTTTCTCTCCCCGATAATGGTCGCGCCAAGTTTCTCCAGCGAGGCGCGCAGTTCATCATTGTCAACGAGGCCGACAGTTCCCGACAATTTCGTCTTCTCAGCCGCCGTCAGCGGCCTCAGGGCCGGTTTGCGCCTTCCTTTGTCGGTTGTCACCGGCTTCTGCAGGATCCTGATGCGATTGATGGCGGTGAAGCCGAGGAAGGCGTTGACCCGGTTGATGATCTCGCCCGTCTCGTGCTGCAGATGAAGTGCCGCCATGCCTTCGCAGGCAATGACCAGCACGGCCGGCTCGAACGGATCGTCCTCATGCATACGGCGCGGCCATTGGATTTTTTCGGGGCGCGAATGGCTGGCCAGCCGCGGGCCGGCGATCTCGTCCCATGACTGGACGAGGCCGATCGAAATGCCAGCCCGCTTGCGCAGCACCGGATCGAGGATCCTGGTCGCGAGATCGCTGACCGGGACGGGATTGCCGTAGGGCGTTCTGCCTGCCATGTACGTCCTCCAGCCACGACCCCAGCAGATTGCGGCCAGGCCGATACAGATCAATGGCACCAGCAGACCAGACCCGCAAGACCGTATCCTGGGATAGTGGCAAAGCCACATCCGAGGACAGCAGCAGAGCTGCATCCGGGCATATCGCGTCCCGCCTGCTAGGCTGGTACGATGTGCATCACCGTGAATTGCCGTGGCGCATCACGCCTCGTGAGCATGCGCGCGGCGTGCGGCCTGATCCCTACCGTATCTGGCTCTCCGAGGTCATGCTGCAGCAGACCACCGTCGAAGCGGTGAAGGCCTATTTCCGGATTTTCGTCGAGAAATGGCCCGATGTCGGGGCGCTGGCCGCGGCGCCGGCGGAGGATGTGATGAAGGCCTGGGCCGGGCTCGGCTACTACTCCCGCGCCCGCAATCTCAAGGCGTGTGCCGATCTTGTGGCCGCGCGTGGCGGCCGGTTTCCCGACACGGAAACGGCTTTGAGAGAACTGCCAGGCATCGGCGCCTATACGTCGGCGGCCATCACGGCGATTGCCTTCGACCGTCCCGCCGCCGTTGTCGACGGCAATGTCGAACGCGTCATCTCCCGGCTGTTTTCGATCGCAACCCCGCTGAGCGAAGCCAAGCCCGAAATCCGTGCCCATGTCGAGCGCATGGTGCCCGGGACAAGGCCTGGCGACTTCGCCCAGGCGATGATGGATCTCGGCGCCACCATCTGCACGCCACGCCGGCCGCGCTGCATGCTGTGCCCGCTGCGCGAAGACTGCAGCGCGGTCGTTTCAGGCGATCCCGAGCACTTCCCGGTGCGCCTGCCCAAGGCCGACAAGCCGCAGCGGCACGGCGCGGCCTTTGTCGCCGTGCGGG
>NZ_RZTF01000574.1:0-2880 GCF_004023175.1 Mesorhizobium sp. M7A.F.Ca.MR.362.00.0.0 | reverse complement strand
GCATATGAAATTGCGTGATGCCGGTCAGTTCGGTTTCCTGGGCTTGCCCGGCTTTGGAGAACGGCCGGTTTCCGAAACCTCGTCGCGGACCTCGTGACGGCGGGCTTTCGAAACGGCTTCGGCCTCCTCGGCAGCCTGCCCCACCGCATCGGCTGCCGCGCTGCCCGTCTTGCCGCGCGGACGCTTTGGCGGCGTGCCGGCAAAACCGGGGCCATCGCCGTGCGGCGCGTCATCCGGCACGCCTTCGTGCGCGGCGTGTTCCTTGTCGAACTTAATCACCGGCTCCATCTTGGCCAGCACGTCGTCGGAGAGCCAGCACAGGCTCATATGGCCGCCGCCGAGATGCTTGACCGGTGGCACCTTGGTCTCGCAAAGATTATCAGGCACCAGCTTCTTGTAGCCGCAGCGGGTCTGGAACGGGCAGCCGGACGGTGGGTTCATCGCCGAGGGAATGTCGCCCTCCAGCACGATGTGCCGCTTGACCACGCTGGTGTCAGCGATCGGGATCGCCGACAGCAGTGCCTCGGTATAGGGATGGTAGGGCGGCGCGAAAATCTGGTCGGTCGTGCCTTGCTCGACAATATAGCCGAGATACATGACCACGACGCGGTCGGCGATGTAGCGCACGACCGACAGATCATGGCTGATGAACAGCATTGTCGTCTTGTTCTTGCGCTGGATGTCCATCAGCAGTTCGGTCACCGCCGCCTGCACCGAAACGTCGAGCGCCGACACCGGCTCGTCGGCCACCACCACCTTGGCGTCACCGGCAAAGGCACGCGCCACGCCGATGCGCTGCTTCTGGCCGCCCGATAGCTGGCGCGGCTTGCGGGTTTCGAATGCCCGCGGCAGCTTCACCAGGTCGAGCAGTTCCAGCATGCGCTTGCGGCGATCGGCAACCGTCTTGCCGACGTTGAACTTCTCCAGCGTGCGGATGATCTGCGAACCGACCGAATGGCTGGGATTGAGCGTGTCGAACGGATTCTGGAACACCATCTGGATCGACGACACCGTGTCGACGCTCCGTTTCTCGATGCCGGTCGACTGGATTTCCGTGTTGCCCAGCGTCACCGTGCCGGCACTTGCCGTCTCCAGCCCGAGCAGCACCTTGGCCAGCGTCGACTTTCCGCAGCCGGATTCGCCGACGATGGCAACCGTCTCGGATTCGCGCGCCATGAACGAGATCGTCTCATTGGCCTTGACGACGCGGCCCTCGCTCGAGCCGAACACCTCGTTGCCGCCGACCCTGTAGTATTTTCTGAGGTCCTCGATCTTGAGCACCGGCGCACCGGGCACGACGCGCTCATTGACCTTCTTGGCGCCGGGCGGCAGCGCCTCCCAATCGATCTCATTGAAGCGCACGCAGCGCGAGAAATGGCCTTCATGACCAGCGACCTCGATCATCGGGATTTCGGCGGCGTTGCAGACGCCCTCGACGAAATGGTGGCAGCGCGGGCCGAAATTGCAGCCCTTGGGCCGCTCGTGCGGCAGCGGCAGTTGGCCGGGAATCGAGATCAGCGGCCGTGAGTTCTTGTCGGCGCCCGGCAGCGGGATCGAGCGGAACAGCCCTTGCGTATAGGGATGGCGCATCCGGTCGAACACGTCCTTGATCTTGCCGGTCTCCACCGCCTCGCCCGAATACATCACCGTGATGCGGTCGCAGGTCTCGAGGATCAGGCCGAGATTGTGCGACACGAAAATCATCGACGTGCCGAACTTCTCGCCCAACCCCTTGACTAGGTCGACGATGCCGGCCTCCACCGTCACGTCGAGCGCCGTCGTCGGTTCGTCGAGCAAAAGCAGCGCCGGCTTCGACAGCAGCGCCATGGCGATGACGATACGCTGCTGCTGGCCGCCCGAAAGCTGGTGCGGATAGGAGCGCATCATGCGCTCGGGATCGGGCAGCTTGACCGAGCGCACCATTTCGATCGCGCGCTTATAGGCCTCTTCCTTCGACACCTTGTCGTGGATCAGCGGCACTTCCATCAACTGCTGCCCGACTTTCATCGCCGGGTTCAGGCTGGCCATCGGCTCCTGGTAGATCATCGCGATCTTGTTGCCGCGAATGGAGCGCAACTCCTCGTCGGAGAGCTCGCCCATGTCCTTGCCCTGGAACTTGATCTTGCCGCCGACGATCTTCCCGATGTTGGAGAGGTCGCGCATGATGCCGAGCGACACGGTCGACTTGCCGCAGCCGGATTCGCCGACGATGCCCATCGCCTCGCCCGGCATGACGGTGCAGGAGAAATCCATGACCGCCGGAATCTCGCCCTTGCGGGTGAAGAAGGAGATCGACAGGTTCTCGATCTCGATGATCGGCGCGTTGGCCGGCCCATTGGTTGGCGTGGCGGGATTTCGAACTGCCTCGTTCATGGGTCGCTCCAATCCTGGTTCTTCTAGGCCTGTTTCTCTCAGGCGCATCGGGTCGAAACCCGAGATCAGTCTTTCATCGATTGTTCGCGCAGCGAGTCGGCGAGCAGGTTCAAGCCCAGCACGAACGACATCAGTGCGATCGTCGGCGGCAACGCCGGGTGGATGAAGGAGCGCAGCAGGCGGCTGGCGTCCTTGATCGCGGTGCCCCAGTCCGGACTTTCCGGTGCCAGGCCAAGGCCGAAATAGCCGAGCGTGCCGAGCAGGATGGTGGTGTAGCCGATGCGCAGGCAGGCGTCGACGATCAGTGGCCCGCGCGCATTGGGCAGGATCTCCCACAACATGATGTACCAGGGTGATTCACCGCGCGTCTGCGCCGCCGCCACATAGTCACGCGTCTTGATGTCCATCACCAGGCCACGCACGATGCGGAACACGCCGGGGCTGGAGGCGAACACCACTGCCACGAAGATGTTGAGCTGGTTGGGATCGATATGCACGATCTTCAGC
>NZ_RZTF01000573.1:0-2893 GCF_004023175.1 Mesorhizobium sp. M7A.F.Ca.MR.362.00.0.0 | reverse complement strand
AGCCGCGCGGCCATTACGACATGTATGGCGCCTTGCTGGTCGAACCCGACCTGCCCGGCGCCGACCTCGCCGTGCTGTTCATGCACAATGAGGGTTATTCGACGATGTGCGGCCACGCCATCGTCGCGCTCGGCCGCTACGCCGTAGATGAAGGATTGGTGGCGAAACAGGAACCAATCACGACAGTCAATATCGAGGCGCCGTGCGGGCTGGTCGTCGCCTCCGTCGAGGTCAGGGACGGCAAGGCCGGTGCGGTGGCGTTCGAAAGCGTGCCAGCGTTCCTGTTCGCCGGCGGCCAGACAATAGAGCTGGCGGGCCACGGCACGATCGGCTTCGACGTCGCCTATGGCGGGGCTTTCTACGCGCTGGCCGATTGTCACCAATTCGGGCTCGAATTCGGCAAAAGCCGGGTGCGCGATTTCGTCGATGCGGCAACGGCGCTGACGGACAGGCTCAAGGCCGAATTTCCGCTGTCGCATCCCGACCACGGCGACCTTGCCTTCCTATACGGCACCATCCTGACCGATGGCCGCGATGCTTTTTCCGATGGGGTGACCAAGAACATCTGCGTCTTCGCCGAGGCGGAGGTCGACCGCTCGCCGACCGGCTCCGGCGTCACCGCAAGGCTGGCGGCCATGCATGCCAAGGGCGAGATCGCGATCGGACAGACGCGCACATTCGAAAGCATTGCCGGCTCGCGGTTTTCGGGAGCCGTGGTGCGGACGGCGAAGGCTGGCCCGCACGGGGCGATCATCGCCCGCGTCGGCGGCCGCGCCTATTATAGTGGCAGGACGGAGTTTATCGTCGAAGCGGACGACGAGCTCGGACGCGGATTCCTGTTGCGCTGAAGAAAATGCTCAGCGGCGCGAGGAGCGAGCCACTTCCCGCACCGAGATCGCCTTGTGCAGATGCACCATCACGGCGGCGGCGAAGAGCGGCGTCAGCAGGTTGAGCAACGGCACGGCGAGGAAAGCCGCGATGAGCAGCCCGGCGAGAAACACCGTGCCGGCATAGTGCCTGCGCAAGGCCCTGGCCTCTTCTTCCCCGCGAAAGCGCATGGCAGCGAATTCGAAGAACTCGCGCCCGAGCAGATAGCCGTTGACGATAAAGAAGGCGGCTATGTTGACGCCCGGCACCAGCAGAAGCAGCAGGGCGACGATGTTGCCGAGAATGACGACGCCGAGGAATCGCGCCGACAGCACCAGCGAGCGCAGCGCCGGCATGGCGCGACCGGTCGGATCGCCGGGATAGTCGGTGCGCTCGACCACTTCGGCGATATCGTCGAGGAACAGGCCGGCGACAACAGCCGTCACCGGCGCGATGAGCAATGCCATGCCGAAGGCAAGCGCTATCGCGGCGATGATGCCACCCAGCCAGCCGGCCCAGGACGGTATGCCGGGCAACAGCGTCTGCAGCCACGGCAGGGCGAGCCACTCGACGAGGCTGGTCAGGCCGAACCACAAGGCGACAAGCGCCAGCAGCGTCAGACCCAATGTCTTGAGGAACACGGCCCGAAAGGGAGGCGAGAGCAGATCGAGGGCCGCAGTGCGGGCAGCGTCGAAAATCACCGTGCTTTACCCCAGGTCACACCAGACACCGTCGAAAAGGCGGATGCTTCCGAGATAAGCAGAGCACGGCATGAGCGCAAGCAGGCCGGTTCTTGTGCTTTGACGCAATCCCCAAGGGGAAAGCGCTATGCGCTTTTCCTTGGAAAACCGCTTCACACTTGTCCTGGAATTGCTCTACCGCGCAAATGCTGGCTTTCGAACCGGAATGGTCATGGCGGCGACCCCAGCCACGACAAAACCCATGCCCAGCCATGCCGTCGAGCCTAGGCTTTCGCCGAGGAAAAGGGCGCCGATGCCGACGCCGATCGGCACCCGCAGATAGGCCTGCGAGGTGGTGCCGACCGAACCCAACGTGTGGATGAGGCGGAAATAGATAACGAAGGCCAGTGCGGTGGAAAACACCGACAGGCCGAGCAGGGCCAGAATCGATGCGGTCGAAGGCGCCAGCGTCCATGGCTGGTCGAACACCAGACTGAGGGGCACGAGGATGACGGCGCCGCACAGCATCGAACCGGCGGCAGGCAGCATCGGATCGAGACCCTTGAAGCCGCGGCCGAAAATGGCGGCCCCGGCATAGCAGATTGTTGCCGCTACGATGGCCAACTGCGCCCACAACTCGTGACCGAGACCACCCAGTGCCTGCGTGCCTATGATGAGGCAGATGCCGGCAATGCCGGCGCCGACGCCAATCAGCTTGCGCAGCGTGACCGGCTCATGGCGGGTGATGAGCGCGGTCAAAAGGAAGGTGAAGATCGGCGAGGTCGCGTTCAGGATGGTGGCGAGGCCGGCATCGACCGAACGTTCGGCCGCGGCGATCAGGGTGAACGGGATGACGCTGTTGAGGCAGGCCTGGAAGGCGAAGCGGCGCCAGCTTGCCGCATCGCCCGGCAGGCTGAGCCCGCGCCAGCGGAGGATGGCAAACAAGATACCACCGGCAATCAGGGTGCGGGCGGCGATGAAGGTGACCGGCGGGATGGTTTCGACGCCGATCTTGATGAAGGTGTAGGAGGCGCCCCAGAGCACCGCCAGCACGACGAGCAGCGCAAGGTCGGTGGTCATGTCGTTCTTTGCAGGCTCGTTCTTTGTCGGCATGGCTCGCCTTCAAACGGGATCGGGTGAGCCATGCTTGTAGGCGGTCCGGCGATGAAATGCTTCGGCCACGGTCGAATTGTCATAGCGCCTCGCGGCTGATGCGCCTTTTGCCTGTTCCGCCAAAGTTGCGTGTCACGCCCTAGGCAAACCGGTTTCAAATCGCTAGACCCGCGCCGGACCGGCGTGGCAAGAAGCCGGCTCGGGTTTTGGCGGAGATTTTGATGCCGGATTAT
>NZ_RZTF01000572.1:0-2919 GCF_004023175.1 Mesorhizobium sp. M7A.F.Ca.MR.362.00.0.0 | reverse complement strand
TGGCTCATATTGGCGAGGAATTCCGACTTGGCGCGGTCGGCGAGCACGGCGCGCTGACGCGCTTCGCGCAGTTCCGCCTCTCGCATCTTCAGCTCGGTGATGTCGGTGGTCGAGCCGATCAGATAGAGCGAGCCGTCGGAGGCGATCATCGCGCCCTTGCGGGCGAATTGATGCCTGACGCTGCCGTCGGCCAACGTCACCGTCTCTTCGACCTCCTGGGTTTCGCCGGTGCGCAGCACGGCGAGGTCGCCATTGACGAAAGCCTCGCCATCCGGCCCGAAAATCTCGATGTCGGTCTTGCCGATAGCCTCTTCCTTGCTGAAGCCCGTGAGATCGGACCAGCCCTTGTTGACATAGAACTGCCGGAGATCGGAGCGCTTGGCGTAGATCGATACCGGCACGTTGTCGATCAGGCTGCGGAACACCTCGTTCTCGCGCATGCTCTCTTCCAGCGCACGCTCGCGCGCCTTGACGTCGGTGATGTCGGTGCTCGAACCGACCAGATGCACCGACCCGTCCAGCGTCACCAGGCGGCTCTTGCGCGTCATCAACTGCCGAACCGTGCCGTCGCGATGGGTGACGGGTTCCTCGACCTCCCTGACGGCGCCCGTCACGGCGACTTGCGTGTCGTCATGGCTGTAGCCATCGGCGTCCTGCGCACCGAACAACTGCCGGTCGGTGCGGCCGATGACATCCTCCTTGGCCAAGCCGGTGATCGCGCACCAGGCCTTGTTGACGAATTCTATGCTCAGGTCCTGCGCCTTGATGAAGGCGGCCACCGGCAACTCGTCCATCACGTGCCGGAACAGGTCGATCTGGCGCATCGAATCGCGCAATGCCGCCTCGCGGCTCTTGATCTCGGAGATGTCGACGCGAACACCGATGAAGGTGCCATCATCGGTCCGCATGTCGTAGACCTGGTACCAGCGGCCGTCGGGGTTATGACGCTCGTAGCAGGAATTGGGCAAGCGGTAGCGGGCGAGGATCGCATCCAGCCAGCGGTCATGGTCGCTGTCGTAGAGCTGGTCGACTTGTGGATCGCCGCTGTCGCGGAAATAGCCGTTCGCATGGCCCAGAACGAGTGCCTCGCGGAATGTGCAGCCGGGCTGCCATGCCGGCTTCAAGGCCGGCAGCGTATCCTGGATCTTGCGGTTGGCGAAAACGAACCTGTCGTCGCGATCGTAGATGATCACGGCGGCCGGCAAGGATTCCAGCACGTTGGCGAGATGCTTGCGCGCATCCTGCGCCTCCGTCTCGCGTCGCTTCATGTCGGAAATGTCGAACAGGAAGCCGGCAACGTAGTTGCGGCCGCTGGCCATGCCGACGCGGCTCTTCCTGACGACGCGTGATCGGCTGGCGCCATCGGCCTCGAAGTTTTCTTCCACTTCGTAAGCGCGTCCGGTTGCAAGCACCTCCCGTTCGCTCTGCTCGAAGAGCGCGACAGCGTTCGTCGGGAGGAAATCGCCGCCGGGCTTGCCGAGCATGGCTTGCGGCGTCTGGCCAAACAGGGCCGCGAACGCCTCGTTGACGAAGACAAAACGCAGATGGTCGTCCTTGACGAAGATCGGATCCTTGACGGCGTTGATCACCGCTTCCGCCAGCCGCGCTTTCTCCAGCGCGTCGGCGAGTTCGGCCTCCCGGTCCTTCATGTCGGTGACGTCGACATAGGAGATCAGCCGCTTGCCGCCGGCCAGCGGCGCCATCGACGATATCAGCGTGCGGCCGTCGTTGCGCGGGAACTGCCGCGATCCGGCGGTGCCAGCCCTGATTTCCGCCTCGCGCTCGGCTATGTGTTGCTGCCATGTCGCGTTGTCGGTGCCATACGGATCGATGTCGCGGCTGGCGTCCATCAGATCGCGGAAGCTGCAGCCGGTCTCGGCGCGCCGGGCGTCGATCTGCCAGAACTCGTAGAAGGCACGGTTGATGACCTCGGCGCGCATATCGGCATCGAGGACGAGGACGCCGATCGGCATCTGGTCGACCATGGTGCGGAGATTGACGAAGGTCTCGGCGATCTTGGCGTTGGCGTTCTCAATCTCGGCATCGCGCTGCTTGATCTCGGTGACCTCATAGTAGGTCAGCAGCCGCTTGCCCCCGGACAACGCCGTCACCGAGAACATCATCGTCCTGCCGCTGGCATGGACAAATTCGCGCGGCGCGACGGATCCGGCGCGTATCTCGTCGAGGCGAGTGGCGAGGTAGCGCTGCCATTGCTGTTCGTCGATGTCGCCATAGATGCCGTTGTGGCGGTTGAGCTCCATCAACAGGCTGAACGGAGCGCCGACGGCAACAGCACCGTCCGGAATCCTCGAGAGGTCGCGATAGGCCTTGTTGACGATCAGCGTGTCGAGCCTGGCATCGAGAAGCACGACGCCCATATGCATGGCGTCCATCGTCCGCTCGAGGTCGGCCAGATGCTGGTCGGGCTCGCCATCGGCAGATGGTTCCGGCCCCGGACCTTTGAAGGCGCCGGCCAGCGCCGTGACGTTGCGGCCGATGCCGCGATAACCGGCAAATCTTCCTTCGTCGTCGAACTTCGGAAAGCCTGACGTCAAGACCCAGCGACAGTCGGCGTTGCCACCCTTGAGTTCGTAGACGAAGTCGCGAAAAGGCCGGTGCGCCTGCAGATCCTCCAGATGCGCGGCACCACTGCGGTCGCCGTTCAGGACCTGGTTGAGGAAGTCGAAGCGGAACCGGCCAAGCACGTTTGCCGGATCGATGCCGGTGGCCGCCTGGTAATTTTGCGAAAGCCAGGAGAAGCGCAGTTCGGCGTCGGTCTCCCAGACCCAGTCGGAACCGGCTTCGACGAGTTGGCGAAGCGCATCGTTCGAATCCATGCAAGAGGCGGACGATGATGCATCGTCGCCATGCGCTGTGGATCTGCGAGGCGCGCGCTTGCCGCGCGCGCTGATTGTTTCG
>NZ_RZTF01000571.1:0-2949 GCF_004023175.1 Mesorhizobium sp. M7A.F.Ca.MR.362.00.0.0 | reverse complement strand
ACAGCACATGTGCGATGTCCTCGATCGGCTTGACGACGGCCTTCACAGCGATGCCGAGATGACGGGCAGCGCGAGCACGGCGATGGCCGTAAACAATGACAAAGCGGCCAGAAACATCTGGGTGAGGCCGAACGAGGATAGGCGAGGACTGACCAGCCTGCTCAATAGCCGAGACCAACGCGGAAAAATCCTCGTCGTTGCTGGCAATCCGATCAGCGAAAGGGGAGGCCTCAAGGAGGTCCGGATCAAGGGATACGATCGTTTCGCCCTCTAGGACGCGCATAGAGTTTTCCGCCATCTCATCGAGAGACTGCATCATCGAGCGCGTTGCGCCACGACGGGCATATTCGGCCCTGCTCTCCGATGAATTGCTTTGCGGCTTCCGATCGCCCACGGTCGCCCCGATGTTGGCCAAGAGGTGCTTTCTAGCCATTTGCACCCTCCATTCTCGTATTTACTGCGCTGATTTTGCGAGGTTTTTTGCGGTTCTGCACGGCTGTCAAGAAAGCGATCACTTCCGCCCCCATGCTTTGTGTATCAGCGAGACAATCTCGCTATTGACTGCGTTGAGGGACTCCATCGCACGGTCATACGTTGAACGCGTGAACTGGCTGCGCTCAACCTCATAAAGGGTCTGCTTGGTAATACCGGCATCAGATATGGCGGTGGACTTAACCATCTGATTGGTGAGCATCCGCTTGTTGAACATCGCCTGCATGAAACCAACCATCTGTGCCTGCGGCCCGTCCATCGGCTCGTATCTCGTCACCAGATAGCGGAACCACTTCAGCCGGACTTTCGCCCCGACCCCCTTTATCGACTGCAAGATCCCGCCAAGCATGAGCAGGAACTGGCTCATCGACATGATGTCGAGCATCTGCGGATGGACCGTGATAAGAACAGATGTGGAGGCTGTCAGCGCGGTGAGCGTGAGATAGCCGAGCTGAGGAGGGCAATCGATCACAACCACGTCATATTGATCGTCGACCTCTTTAAGGGCCTGCGTAATGCGGGTGAAGAACATACGCCCTTCAGGGGAATTTTTGTTCGAAGCCGCTAGTGGTGTCTCGTACTCGTATTCCTGGAGTTCGAGGTTCGCCGGGACGATGTCGAGCCCCGGAAAATTCGTCGGTTGAATCACGTCCTTGATCGAGCTGCGTTGATCATCGTAGCGAAGCGCCTCGAAAAGCGACGGATTCTTGTCAAGTTCGGGCTGCATCCCATGAAGAGCAGTGAGTGAAGCCTGTGGGTCGAGGTCGATCGCAAGGACACGATGGCCAGTGAGAGCGAGGTACTGGGCAAGATGGGCCGTGGTGGTTGTCTTTCCACTCCCACCTTTGAAATTCACAACGGAGATAACTTGAAGGCCTTCGCCGCCGCGCCGGTGAGGCACATAGCGCTTGAAATCAGTTCTGCCGTGTTTGTCGAGGAAGGCGCGCAACTCCATCATCTGCGCCGCCGTGTACGAGCGGCGGCCGGACTGTGATACGAGCGGCTCCGGCCCCTTTCCCTCAAGATGTAGTTTCTTGATATGGTTTTGCGTCACGCCAAGAAAATCGGCAACCTCGGCCGAGGAAAACAGCCGAAGGCCTTTCTCAGCATCCGGCGGATACTGCTCCAGGCGCAGCATGTTGAGCTTGTCCGAGATGAGTTCACCCTGCTGGAGAATCTCCTCGTCAAAGTCTATGTCGAGGTCGAAAGTCTGCGCCACGTTCAATTTCACCGCCCCCACTTGGGAATAACGCTTTTCCGGGTCCATATGGCAGGAAAGCGTGATTACTATGTGCGATTCGACGGTAGCCGCAAGGCGTTTTTGGTTAATGAGAAGTTAACATGTTGCGGGACCATTCACGCCCAGACCGGATTCTCCAATGGTTATCCGTAAGTTAGGTCGATTCCCGCTGTTCGCGACCGTGGGCATGAAATGCAGATTTGCACCTCTTCATCAACACTTTAGCCCCTGCCTGCTCTCGAATTTCCGTAGCTAGACCGTCGATTCGGCAGAATCACCGGCTGCAAATCTGCACGTAGGCACACGCCCAACGAGGTGTTTTGTCTCCGCATGACGTGTTCATGCGGAGATCATAATGCGGATACTGACCGTCTCGCCCGACCTTTACGGCCGCCATCAAAATTTTCTGAAGCAGATGTACCGTCTTCGCGCAGCGGTGTTCGGCGGCCGTCTCGAATGGGACGTCTCTGTGACCGCGGGGGAAGAGCGCGATCGCTACGATGATTTTAAGCCGACCTACGTTCTGGCAGTTAATGAGCCTGGGATGGTCGCCGGTTGCGCCCGTCTTCTTCCGGCTTCCGGGCCGACGATGCTCAAGTACATATTTCCCGAACTGCTCGAAAAGGGTTCTCTGAACCCACATCCAGAAATGGTCGAAAGTTCGCGCTTCTGTGTCGACACGTCCCAGACTGCGGGCAGGGAAGGGGGCCAATTACATCTTGTGACACGCACCTTGTTCGCCGGCATCATCGAATGGTCGATGGCGAATGGTTACAGCGAGATCGTCACCGCGACCGATCTCCGCTTCGAGCGGATCCTCAAACGTGCCGGCTGGCCGATGCGACGGCTCGGCGAACCTGCAGCAATCGGCGACACGATGGCGGTTGCCGGAAGCCTTCCAGCCGATCGCGAGCGCTTTGAGCAGGTCTGTCCTCCCGGCTACCGTTCGATAATCTCCGACGGCGCACCGATCAGGAGCGCCGCGTGACCCAACTCCGCTCGCATTCGCGTCTCGTCCGCAAACTTCAGGAAGCTCTCGGCGACCATCTCTGCGTCGCGCTCGATGACGCGACGGTTGTCGAGATCATGCTCAACCCCGATGGCAAGCTCTTCATCGAACGCCTGGGTCATGGCGTCACCCCGGCCGGCGCACTGAGCCCTGCCGCGGCGGAGGTGATCATCGGCAGCGTCGCCCATGCGCTACAATCCGAGGCCGA
>NZ_RZTF01000056.1:21738-24089 GCF_004023175.1 Mesorhizobium sp. M7A.F.Ca.MR.362.00.0.0 | reverse complement strand
GTGGGGCGCTTGGTGGGGCAGGCGGCGGCGGTGGCAGCGCTTTCCAGGTCGACGTCTTCAATCTCGCCACGGCCGGCATCTGGACCCAGCAGGAGCGTTCCATTGGCATCTTCGCACAGTCGGTGGGTGGCGGCGGTGGCGCCGGTGGCGCCGGCGAAAGCACCGGTCATACCGATGAATCGGAAGTCAGTGTCAACCTGTCACTGGGCGGGTCCGGCAACGTTGGCGGTAATGGCGGTAAGGTCAATGTCGAAAACAGCGGCTGGATCCAGACCGAGAAGGCCTATTCGCACGGCATACTGGCGCAGTCGATCGGCGGCAGCGGCGGCGTCGGCGGCGCTTCGGGCATCTCGGCCAAGGACTCCAATGTGGCCATAACCTTGAGCCTCGGCGGCGCCGGCGGCACCGGCGGCAAGAGTGGCGAAACCGTTCATGTGACGAATTTCGGGTCGGGCGAGATCCTGACCAAGGGCGATAATTCGCATGGCATCTTCGCGCAATCGGTGGGCGGTGGCGGTGGCGCGGCGGGCGCCGGCTCGACCGAGACAGGCAGCGCGGAAACGTCGGTGACGCTGGCGATCGGCGGGCTGGGCGGCGGGGGCAGCAGCGGTGGCGACGTAATCGTCGACAATCATGGCAAGATCACCACGCTCGGCTATCTTTCGCACGGCATTTTCGCGCAATCGGTAGGCGGTGGCGGCGGTGCTTCGGGTGCCGCGGCCAACGCTTCGGAGGCCGACATGACGATCGGCGGCGCGATTTCTCTGCCGAGCGGCGACGGCTCCAATGGCGGCCATGTCACGGTCAACAATGACGGCATCATCGAAACCTGGAAGGATGGGGCGCTCGGCATCTTCGCCCAGTCCGTCGGCGGCGGCGGCGGCTATGGCGGCGTGGTATCGGCCGACACGGCGGGAGACGAGTCGGTCGCGCTGCAGCTTGGCGGCTTCGGCGGCAATGGCGGCAATGGCGGCAAGGTCGATGTCACGGTTTCCGGCACCATCATCACCCATGGCGAGCGCGCGCATGGCGTGGTCGCGCAATCGGTCGGCGGCGGTGGCGGCTATGGCGGCGACGCCAAGGGCAAGAGCTCGAATGCGTTGGCCATTGGCGGTCTCGGCGGCAATGGCGGCGATGGCGGCGATGTTACCGTCATCCGCACCGGCACGATCACGACGACGGGCAAGGATTCCATCGCCATCATCGCGCAGTCGGTCGGTGGCGGCGGCGGCATCGGTGGTGCCGGTTTCGGCCGCTTTGGCGCCGACGACGACGGCGGCGGGCCAAACGCCATCGGCTTCAACACGCCTGGTGGCACCAAGGGCACCGGCGGCAAGGTAACCATCATCCAGTCCGGCGCCATTGAGACCGATGGCGACCGTGGACACGGCGTCGTTGCCCAGGCGGTGGGCGGTGGCGGTGGCGCCGGCGGCATGGATTCGCTGGCCATGGGCCAGTCGGCGGCCGGCTCGCAAGGTGGTATCGGCGACGCTGCGGCGTCGGCCGCTAGCACGGACAGCCAAGTCTGGGTCAAGGGCGCAAGTTCGTATGCGATGTTCGGCCAGAGCGCGACAGGCGACGGCAATGCCCATGCGGTCGATCTGACGGCGGGTGACAGCCTGTTCGCGCAAGGTGCGGATTCCGTGGCTGTCTATGGCGAGAGCACGGCCAAGGGCGCCAAGGGCAACATCACCATCAACCTGAATGGCCAGTACACGATCGGCGGTGCCGGAACCGGCGTGGCGGCGATGCTTGTCGGGGGCGCAGACAACACGCTGAACAACCACAGCCTGCTCTATGCGATGGGGGCAACGCCGAGTTTCACCATCCAGGCGTCGCAATTTCAGGCATTCCAAGCCTTCCTGTTGGCGCCCGGTCCCGTCGTGCCGACGAATGCGATCCTGGAATCGCTTCTGGACGATTTCAGCCCACTGGCTATCACCGGCACATCGGGCGATGACCATGTGGAGAATTCGAAGAGCGCCGACACGCTCGGACGGGTGATCGGCAACATGGACCTCGGCGGCGGCACGAACAGCTTCCACAATATCGCCGACGCCTCGATGGTCGGCCTCAAGACCATCGATCTCGGCGGCGGCAAGTTCACCAATGACGGGCTGTTTACCAATCAGGGCATCGGCGTCGTGGCCAAAGTGGATGTCACGGGCGGCTTCACGCAGATATTCTCGGGCGACTTCGTCACCGACGTCGATCTCAACAACCAGATCACGGATGCCCTGGCACTAACGGTGGCCGGAGACTTCGATGGTGAAGCGCCGTTGAATTTCCTGTCGATCGACAAATTGTTCGCCGAATATGTGCTGGCCACCGGATCGGCGATGACCGATTCC
>NZ_RZTF01000056.1:11724-21728 GCF_004023175.1 Mesorhizobium sp. M7A.F.Ca.MR.362.00.0.0 | reverse complement strand
GCCCACGACGCTGCATCCGGCGGTCGGCTTCAATTTCCTGACCAAGGTGGTCGGCGGAACGGATCTGGTTCTCTATGCCGACAATCCGACTTTCCTGGAGTTGGCACAGGATCCTAACTCCGGCACGACCGATCCCGGCGTCTTCCAGATGGCGCAGTATCTCGATGATGTCGAGGCTTCTTCGAGCCCAGACAATCCGATGGCGCTGTTGATCAACATGCTGCGCTTCCTGCCCGATGAAATGGAGCTCGGCTCGGCCCTGACGCGGCTGACGCCGCACTATGCCGTGCACACATTCGAGATGATCAACCGCTCCACGGACATCATGCTGGAGGCGGCGCGCGAATGCACCGGCGTTCCCGCCTACAAGGATCCCGACGGACGCTGTGTCTGGGCGTCGATCAGTCCGCAAGCCGAGTACAGCCGCGACGCTGGGGCCGGCACCACCAGCCGAGACGACGTCATGAAGACGATGTCGCTTGGCGGCATTGGCGAGGTCAGCCAGCACTGGTCGCTCGGCGCAACGATAGGCCGGACCGAATTCGACTCGAAGATCGATTTCAACGGCGAATTGCTGTCGGCCACGACAGGCGAATCCTGGCAGGCGTATGCGCTGGCGAAATATGCCGACAAGAACTACTTCATCGACTTCGCAGTCGGCGGCGGCACCGGCTCCTTCAAGGGCGAGCGCGATACGCATCTCGATCAGGTGGCCTTCATTCCGGGCGAAACGCTGATCGGCGATTATCTGCCGGAGGCATTGCTGCCTGGCATCGGCAACAGTGTCACCTACACGCAGAAAACCGCCCAGTTCGGCGGTTCGGCGCGGCTCGGCATAACGCAGGAGATGGGTGTTTTCTACCTGCAGCCGACCCTGCAGTTCGACGCGCGCTGGCTGCGTGTTTCCGGCAAGGAAGTGGGCTCGGTTGCCGCCTTCAACTTCGACGGCAGCGCCAACATGTATTATTCGGCGACGCCGGCTTTCGAGATCGGTACCGACATTGCACTCAGCGACATTGCCAGCCTTCGCGTCTACGGCAAGGCTGGCGTGGAGTTTTCCGACAAGGAGTGGGAAATCGAAGGTCGCTTCGCGGCGGCGGAGAATCTGCCTGGCAACCCCGCATTGCACTTGACGGAGGCCGTCGATTCGCCGCTCTATCGGGTCGGCGCCGGCCTTGAGCTGAACGGCGTCAATGGCGTCGGCATGTCCGTCAGATATAATGGCGCCTTCGGCGAAACGGTTAAACAGAACGCGATCAGCGCGTCTCTCAAGGTCAGTTTCTAGCTGGCCCGAGGCGGAGCCGGGCGGGAGGGATCTTGATGAGGAAGTACGCGTATTTCGTGGCGATGCTGGGTGTTGCCTGCACCGTCGGCGTGGCGGCCGTGGCGGCGCAAACCAAGAGCGACAAGGCGGTCGCGGCACCCGCTGCCGCGGATGCGCCGCAGTTGCCCGGCGGCGCGTCGGCACTGTCTGAAACCCACGGCGACTGGACGGTCAATTGCCAGATATCGGGCACGGCCAAGACCTGCAGCCTGTCGCATCAGCAATTCAACAAGCAAAGCAATCAGCGGCTGCTGGCGATCGAGCTGTCGAGCAAGACCGGCGAGGATGCCACGGGCACGCTTGCGTTGCCGTTCGGCCTGGCGCTGGCCAAGGGGGTCAGCCTGACCATCGACGATCAGAAGCTGGACGGCAGCCTGGCGTTCAACACCTGCCAGGTCGTCGGCTGTCTGGTGCCGGTGGTGTTCGATGCGACTGTCACGCCGCTGCTGAAATCAGGCACCACACTGAAGATCGACGCTTTCGCGGCAGATACCGGACAAGCGGTGAACTTTTCCATTCCGCTCAACGGCTTCGCCGGCGCGCTTGCCCGGACCGCGCAGCTTTTGACCAATTGAGGTAGAGCCGCAGGACTTAAAGCGCTGCCTGAATGTCGTCTCGCGGCAGGGCAGTGCGTCACTGCCTCAGAACGTCTCTGCGTCGGTTCAAACGATGATGGTTTTAAGCCTTTCGGCGATCAAGGCGGCGAGCCGCGCCGCCACATCGTCCTTGCTCATCTCCGGCCATTCCTCGACGCCAGCCTTTGACACGATCCGCACCCGGTTGCGATCGCCGCCCATCACGCCCGAAGAACCGACGCCGCTTCCCTGCGACACGTCGTTGGCGACGATGAGATCGGCGCCTTTTTTCTTGAGTTTGGCCTCGGCGTTGCGCAGGAGATCCTGCGTCTCGGCGGCGAAGCCGATAACCAGGCCGGGTCGCTGGCTGTGATGGCCGACGCCGGCGAGAATGTCGGGATTTTCGACCATGCGCAGCACCGGCGGCCCTTCGCCGGCGACCTTTTTGATCTTCTCACCGGCTGAATTCTCGGTTCGCCAGTCGGCAACGGCGGCGACGAACACCGCCGCGTCGGCAGGCAGCAGCTGTTCCACCGCGTCGCGCATCTCTTGCGCACGTTCGACATGGATGGTCTTCACGCCAGCCGGATCGGCAATATCGACTGGGCCGGAAACGAGGCGCACATCGGCGCCGAGCCTGGCCAGTGCCGCCGCTATGGCATGGCCCTGCTTGCCGGACGAACGGTTGGCGATGTAGCGCACCGGGTCGATCGGCTCATGCGTGGGGCCGGAGGTGACGATGATCCTGCGCCCCGACAGCGGCTTCGGGCCGACGTCGAGCAGTGCCTCGATCGCGGCGACGATCTCCAGCGGCTCGGCCATGCGGCCTTCGCCCGCTTCATTGCTTTCGGCCATCTCACCCCTGGCCGGACCGACGAAGATGACACCGTCTTTCTGGAGTGTCGCGCGGTTGCGGCGGGTAGCCGGATGCGCCCACATTCTGGGGTTCATGGCCGGCGCCATCAACACCGGCTTGTCGGTGGCGATGAGCACGGTGGAGGCCAGATCGTTGGCGTGGCCATTGGCGAGCTTGGCCATCAGGTCGGCGGTGGCGGGCGCCACCACCAGCAGATCGGCCTCTCGCGACAGCCTGATGTGGCCGACATCGTGCTCGTCCTGGCGGTCGAACAGTTCGGTAAAGACATGGTCGGCGGAGAGCGCGCCGGCCGACAGCGTGGTGATGAATTCCTGCGCGGCCGATGTCATGACCACCCGAACCGCGGCCCCGCGCTCGCGCAGCCGGCGGATGAGATCCAACGCCTTGTAGGCGGCGATGCCGCCGCCGATGATGAGCAGGATGCGCTTGCCGGAGAGGCTCATGCCCAAGACCAGTTCTTATCGAGTGTCATGCCGGCTTCAGCGCCGGTTCGATATCGGTATGGATGAAATCATTGCCCTTGAAAAGCAGCGGCAGGTTTCGCGTCCTGGCGAGGGCGTAGGAAAAACAGTCGCCCATGTTGAGTTTGGCGGGATGGCCAGTGCCGCGGCCATAGAGGGCATAGGCTTCAATGCCGGCCTGTGCATGTTCGGCAGTGAGAGCGACGATCGTGACTTTCAGTCTTTCTAGAAGGCCTCTCAACTCAGCTGTGCCGGCCGCCCCATAACGTCCGACGATGACCGTGCCACATTCCATCAGGGTCGCGGCGCTCATAAACATCAGCTGATTTCCGGCGAGGCGCTGGGCTATCACCGGTGCATCAGGCTCCTGCTTGAGGATGGCCAAAATCGCGGAGGTGTCGATCACCACAGTCAGTCCTCCTCGATGAAGGACCAGAGCTCATCCGTTAGTTTTTTCTGATCGAAGTCCACTTTTCGCAATCGTCGACCGAATTCGAGGATTTCCTCTGCCGTGACGACATCGTCGTCGTGCTTGTTGACTGCCGCTACATCCTTCAACAACAGGGTTCTTGCCTCCTGCTCCATTGACACGCCATGTCTGGCGGCCTGCTCGCGCAGCCTTTGCTTCAAATCCTCGTCGAGATTGCGGATCGTCAGGGTGCCCATGGCTATTCCTGCATTCTTGCGATTGATTGATCCTTGGGTCTTTCCCCAGATGCCAAACCCGTTCGGTCGAACCCTTTTGTGGTCGGCAGCCCAACGGATGCGGCGAGCACGTCCCGCGCTTCCTGCTCCATGGAAACGCCCCGCGCGGCGCCGCGCTCGCGTAGCCGCCGCATGACATGGTCTTCCAGATTGCGGACGGTAATCCTCGCCATATGCACACTCCTACGTAGAATATAGCGATCTCGATTTCCGACTGCAATGACAGCATTGCTGTCATTGCCTGCACTCAGATGATCTTCCAGGCGATATAGACCAGCGTCAGCGCAATTACCCAGAGTGCCCAGCGGCCGGAGCGGCTGTAGCGCGCCTCGGCCTTGCCGATGGCGTCGGCGGTGGTCTCGTCGAAGCGCAGGCCGTGCTCGGCCATCAGGTCGATCTCGCGCGACAGCCGGTCGGTGCGCGCCGCAAGCTCGGGAATCTGGCGGGCCAGGGTGAGCAGCGCCCGGGCGCCGTCACGCGCATCGATCATCATGCCACGCGGCCCAAGATTACCTGATATCCAGTCGCCGACCACCGGCTCGGCCGTCTTCCACATGTTGAAGGCCGGGTCGAGCGTGCGCGCCACGCCCTCGACCACCACCATGGTCTTCTGCAACAGGATCAATTCGGGCCGCGTCGCCATGTCGAAGAGTTCGGTGACCTCGAACAGCAGCGTCAGAAGCTTGGCCATCGAGATGGTCTCGGCCGGCTGGCCATGGATCGGCTCCCCGATCGCCCGGATCGCCTGCGCGAAGGCTGCGACATTGTGCTGGCGCGGCACATAGCCGGCCTCGAAATGGACCTCGGCGACACGCAGATAGTCGCGCGTGATGAAGCCGTAGAGAATTTCGGCGAGGAAGCGGCGCTCCTTCTTGCCGAGCCTGCCGGCAATGCCGAGATCGACGGCAACGATGGTGCCGTTTGCCTCGACGAACAAATTGCCCGGATGCATGTCGGCATGGAAGAAGCCGTCGCGCAGGGTGTGGCGCAGGAACGACTGGATGAGGTTGGCTGCGATCGCCTTCAAATCGTGGCCGGCGGCTTCCAGGCCGGCAATGTCGTTCATCTTGACGCCGTCGACCCATTCCATGGTCAAGACGTCGCGGCCGGTGCGCTCCCAGTCGACGGACGGCACGCGAAAGCCGGGGTCATCCCTGGTGCTTTCGCCGAGCTCCGAGAGAGCCGCCGCCTCGAGGCGAAGATCCATCTCGATCTTGGTGGTCTGCGCCAGCGTCTGGGTGACCTCGACCGGCCGCAGCCGGCGGGACGAGGGGATGTATTTCTCCTGCAGGCGAGCGGCGAGGAAATAGCTTTCGAGATCCTGGAAGAAACGGCGGCGCACGCCGGGCCGGATCACCTTGACCGCCACCTTGGTGGCAATGCCGTCATGGACAGCGTCGGCGGCATGGACCTGGGCGATGGAGGCGGCGGCGACCGGGTCGCCGAATTGCGTATAGAGATCGCCGATCTTGCGCCCGAGCGAAGCCTCGATCGCCGCGATGGCCTCGGCCCGGGGGAAGGTGTGCATCTTGTCCTGCAACGTGGCGAGATCGAGCGCCATGTCGTTGCCGACGACGTCGGGCCGTGTCGCCAGGAACTGGCCGAGCTTTACATAAGATGGACCGAGCCGGACGACCGCCTTGGCCAGCCGGTCGCTGCGCTCATAGGCCAGCGCGCGGCGGCGGGTGAACAGCCGCGCCATCCGCCATCCGAACTTCGGCAGGCCGGACAGTTCCTCACCCGGCAGAGCGGCGACGACACCCTCGCGGACCAGCACCCAGCCGGCCCTTACGAGCCGGAATCCTGCACTGACATTGCTCATGGCAGCGCCAATCCTGCCGGCTCTTTGAACCGGCATAGCACGCGTCGGTTGTGAGAAATGCGGCCCGGCCTCAAAGCTTCCAGCCCGAATGAAGTGCTGCAATACCGCCGGAGTAGTTGCGGAAGGAAACGCGGTCGAAGCCGGCGCGGGAAATCATCGTCGCGAAATTCTGCTGATTGGGAAACCTGGCGATCGATTCGACCAGATAGGAATAGGGTTCGCCGTCGCCAGTGACCATCTTGCCGATCTTTGGAATGGCGTTGAACGACCAGGCTTCGTAGGCCTTGTCGAGAAGCGGCATCTCGACCTCGGAAAACTCCAGGCACAGGAAGCGCCCGCCGGGCTTCAGCACGCGAAACGCTTCGCCCAAGGCCACCTCGATGCGCGGCACGTTGCGGATGCCGAAAGCGATGGTGTAAGCGTCGAATGTGGCATCGGCAAAGGGCAGTTCCTCGGCATTGGCCTCGACGAAATCGGTGTTGCCGGACAGGCCCTTCTTTTCGGCCCGGTCGCGGCCGACGGCCAGCATCGAGCCATTGATGTCGAGCACGGTGGCATAGGCATTGCCGTGGCTGGCATCGACGATGCGGAAGGCGATGTCGCCGGTGCCGCCGGCAACGTCCAGCACGCGCCAGCCGATCCTTTTGGGAGGATTGAGCCAGGTGACCATGGCGTCCTTCCACAGCCGGTGCAGGCCGGCCGACATCAGATCGTTCATCAGGTCGTAGCGGTTGGCGACCTTGTGGAAAACATCGTTGACCAGGGACTGCTTGTCGCCAGCCCCTACACGCTTGAAACCATAGGAGGTTTCCATGCCGCCCGCGGCCGTGGTTCTCTCAACTGACATTTTTTTGATCCGTCATAAAACCGGCGGGACCATAGCCGATCGATGGTGCGGGCGCTATTGTTTAAGGCGCGGTGTTCAGCCGCGCTTCCAGGTGGCGGGTTTTCGAGACCTGGACGGACCGACGGGATGGTTGAATGCCTTTGAAAGCGGAACTGCACTGCCACATCGAAGGGGCAGCGGCGCCCGAACTCGTCATCCGCCAGGCGCAGAAATACGGCAAGGACACCTCGCCCTATATCCAGAACGGTTCCTTCGTCTGGCATGACTTCACCTCCTTCCTGGCGGCTTATGATTTTTCCGCCGATCTGTTCCGGACCGAGGAGGACTATGCGCGGCTGGCCGACCATTATCTGACCAGTCTCGCTCGCGATGGCGCCATCTATTCCGAGGTGTTCACCTCGCCGGACCACGCGAAAAAGGCCGGCCTGTCGCCCAAGGCCTATACCGATGCGCTCGGCGAAGGCATGGCCCGCGCCAAGGCCAAGACCGGCATCGAGGGCCGCATGATCGTCACCGGCGTGCGCCATGTCGGCGTCGAGTCGATCGAGCAGGCGGCGCGCTTTGCGGCGCGCTGCGGGCATCCGCTGGTCACCGGTTTCGGCGTCGCCGGCGATGAGCGCATCGGCGATATGGAGGACTATGTCAGGGCTTTCGAGATCGCCCGCGAGGCCGGGCTCGGCATCACCATCCACGCCGGCGAATTGACGGGCTGGGAGACCGTCCAGGCGGCGCTCGATCATATCCGTCCGTCCCGCATCGGCCATGGCGTGCGCGCCATCGAGAACCCGGACCTCGTCCGGCGCATCGCCGACGAGGGCGTCGTGCTGGAATGCTGCCCCGGTTCTAACATCGCGCTCAAGGTGTTCGACAGTTTCGCCGATCATCCATTTCCGGCCCTGCAGGCGGCCGGCTGCAAGGTGACGCTCAATTCCGACGATCCGCCCTATTTCTGGACCTCGCTGAAGCGGGAATACGACATTGCCGCCGAGCATTTCTCGATGAACGAAAAGGCGCTGGCCGTCGTCACCCGCACCGCCATCGAAGCCGCTTTCGTCGATAGAAAGACGAAGACCGCGCTTCTTGCCCGGTTGAACAGCGCGGCACGCTGATTTCCGCCGACAAAGCTGTGGTCGGTGCGGGCCAAGCGGTTCCTTGGCCGGCGCATTGCCGCTAGGGTTCGCTCAGGCAGCTTGAAGCGCGGCGCGTCCGAAAGGGCCATGCGCGCATTTTCGGGCGCAGGCATCAGGAGAACACCATGCAGGGCGTCACCGTCGTCGACCACCCGCTTGTCCAGCACAAGCTGACCATCATGCGCAAGAAGGAAACCTCGACGGCCGGCTTTCGCCGGCTGCTGCGCGAAATCTCGCTGCTGCTCGGATACGAGGTCACCCGCAACCTCGAACTGACGACGACGACCATCGAGACGCCGATGGAAACCATGGAAGCGCCGACGCTTGAGGGCAAGAAGCTGGTCTTTGCCTCCGTGCTGCGCGCCGGCAACGGCTTGCTGGAAGGCCTGCTCGACCTGGTTCCGGCGGCCCGCGTCGCCCATGTCGGTCTCTACCGCGATCACGAAACGCTGGAAGCGGTCGAATATTTCTTCAAGGCGCCGAGCGATCTCGCCGACCGGCTGGTGATCGTCGTCGATCCAATGCTGGCCACCGCCAATTCGGCGATCGCGGCGATCGACAAGCTGAAAGAGCGCGGCGCCACCAACATCCGTTTCCTTTGCCTGCTGGCGGCGCCCGAAGGCATCGAACGCTTTCTCAAGGCGCATCCGGACGTTCCCGTCTTCACCGCTTCGATCGACCGCCAGCTCAACGAGAAGGGCTACATTATGCCCGGCCTCGGCGACGCCGGCGACCGCATGTACGGGACCAAGTAATACCAGGCAAAGTCACCTTGGTGCGATTTACCAAATGTTTACGCAAAGGCGCGGTTTTGGCGCGCGTTAAAGCGGCAAACACCATCCGGGTCTAACGATCGGCTGTCACTACGGCGCCGCGCGTCCATTTCGGACGCGCAAAGGACGCTGTAGCATTTTGATTTGCGCGTGAGCCTTTCCGAAAATCGATCCCGATTTCCGGGGGTCATGCGGCGAGGCCGATCCATGCTGCGCAAACTTCTCATCCTCGCCGTTTTCGCCGGTTCATCGGCATCGATACCGATTGTGTATCAGTCCAATCCGCAACTCGTCGAAAACCTGCTGAGGTCGGCGGTGCCGGGCAAACAAGCGGTCGAAGCCCAACCAGACGTCAATCTGGCATCGGTGCCCAACAAGCCCGCGGCACCGCTGCCGATGGGCCGCAAGGTGGTCGTCGCGGCAGACGATCGCGGACATTTCTCATCGGCTTTCAAGTTCAACGGACGCCAGGTCGACGGCATGATCGACACCGGCGCCACGCTGGTCGCCATCAACATGTCGACGGCACGCAGGATCGGCTTGTCGCTGAACGCTTCGGACTTCAGTCACGAGGTCAACACCGCCAACGGCACCATCAAGGCGGTCGTGGCCATGATCGACCGCCTGCAGATCGGCAACATCACGGTCAATGACGTCCAGACCATCGTGCTCGACGACAGGGCGCTGCGCACCAATCTGATCGGCATGAGCTTCCTCAACCGGCTCGACAGATACCAGGTCGAGAACGGCACGCTGCTGCTCGTCCAGTAAGGCTATTCGTTTGCCGCAATTCCCAAGGGAAAGCGCTATGCGCTTTCCCGGGAAAACCGGTCCACACTTTTCCTGAAATTGCTTTAGCCGCGCGGCAGAATCCGCCGGATGACCGACTTGTCGGCGGGCGGCTTCGAGGCGCCGACCGTATAGGCCGAAAGCACGGTAGCCGCGGCGGCCTCGGCATCGGCCGATGAGCGGGCATGGATCAGCGCCAGCGGCTCGCCGATCCCAACCTCCGCACCGACCGGCAACAGCCTGGTGATGCCGACCGCGGGGTCGATCCTGTCGTCCGGCCGCGTGCGTCCACCTCCCAGGCCGACCACGGCGAGCCCGATATCGCGGGTGGCGATGCCGGTGACGAAGCCGTTTACGGTCGCCTTGACGGCAAATTCGATCGTCGCCGCCGGCAGATACTTTTCCGGCTTCTCGATGAAATTGGCGGGGCCGCCAAGCGCGGCCACCATGCGTGCGAAGGTGGCGGCGGCGCGGCCGCTGGCGAGTGTCTCGGTGGCGCGCCGCATGCCATCCTGGTTGGACGACACCAGCCCGGCCGACTGCAGCATTTCGGCGGCCAGCGCCAGCGTCACGTCCTCGAGCCGACGGTCACGATACCGGCCGGTGAGGAAATCAACGGCGTTGCGCACCTCGACGGCGTTGCCGGCGGCCGACGCCAAGGGCTCGTTCATGCCGGTGATCAACGCCGAAGCCTTTAGTCC
>NZ_RZTF01000056.1:4548-11714 GCF_004023175.1 Mesorhizobium sp. M7A.F.Ca.MR.362.00.0.0 | reverse complement strand
CTGTTGGCGAGTGCGGTGGCGTCGCGCGATTTTTCCATGAAGGCGCCGTTGCCGACCTTGACGTCGAGCACCAGCGATTGCAGCCCGGCCGCCAGCTTCTTCGACAGGATCGAAGCGGTGATCAGCGGCACCGATTCGACCGTGCCGGAGACGTCGCGGATCGCGTAGAGCCGTCGATCGGCGGGCGCGAGGTCGGCGGTCTGGCCGATGATGGCACAGCCTGTTTCGAGCACCGCCTTGCGAAACAGCGCGACGTCGGGCTGGCTGATGTAGCCGGGAATGGCATCCATCTTGTCCAGCGTGCCGCCGGTGTGGCCAAGGCCGCGGCCCGAGATCATCGGTACATAGGCGCCGCAGGCGGCGACGATCGGCGCCAGCATCAGCGAGACATTGTCGCCGACGCCGCCGGTCGAATGCTTGTCGGTGACCGGGCCGGGCAGGTCCGACCAGTCGAGCACATCGCCGGAATCGCGCATCGCCAGCGTGAGCGCCACGGCCTCGTCGCGGTTCATGCCGTTGAAGAACACCGCCATGGCGAAGGCGCCGGCCTGGCCATCGGTGACGGCGCCCGACGTCACGCCCGCGACGAAGCCGGCGATCTCCTCTTCCGACAGCCTGAGGCCATCGCGCTTGCGGCGGATGATTTCCTGGGGAAGCATCAGATCTCCAGCAGTCCGTCGCGGAACACGCGCTGCAGGATCGTCGCCAGCCGCGCGCCGCCGACCGGTGCCATGTCCTTGGTCTCCTGGTGCGATAGCTCGGCCCCGGTCATGCCGGCCGCCAAATTGGTGATGACCGAACAGGCGGCGACGCGCAGTCCTAGGAAGCGGGCGAGAATGACCTCCGGTACGGTCGACATGCCGACCGCATTGGCGCCCATGATGCGCGCCATGCGGATCTCGGCCGGCGTTTCGAAGCATGGGCCGGAGAACCACATATAGACGCCCTTGTACAGGGTGGTGCCGGTCGCATTTGCCGCCCGCTCGATGGCCTGGCGGATGCCGGCATCATAGGCTTCAGTCAGGCCGACGAAACGCCGGTCGCTTGGTTCGCCGATCAGCGGATTGGTGCCCGAGAAATTGATGTGGTCCGATATCAGCATCACCGAGCCCGGCGGCATGTCCGGATCGACCGAACCGGCGGCATTGGTGAGGATCAGTTTCGTGATGCCGATGCCGGCAAGCACTTCCAGCACCGGCCGCATCGCCGCGGCAACGCCGTGCTCGTAGTAATGGGCGCGGCCCGACAGCATCAGCACCGGCGCGCCGGCAAACAGCCCCGCCACCACCTCGCCGGCATGTCCGGTGACACCGCTTCTGGGAAAACCGGGCAGGTCGGCATAGGAGATGCGGATCGGGCCCTCGATCTGGTCGACCAGACCGCCGAGGCCCGAACCGAGCACCAGTGCCGTGGCGGGCGCCAAGCCGTCCAGCCTTTCGACGAGATGATCCAGGGCTTTTTCCGTCATCGCTGCCAGCTGTTCATTTGCGCCCATTGCTCATTTCAAAATATCGCCGCGGAAGCCGTAAGGCAGCATGTCGCCCATGGTCACGGTCTCGGCCACACCTGCATTGTCGCAGAGATAGAGCTTTGTTTCCGGCCGGCAGAATTCGGCCAGCCGCTGCCGGCAGCCGCCGCAAGGCGAGCATTTCGCCATGCGTTCGGCGATGACGGCGATTTCCACGATCTTGCCGCCGCCGCCCATGATGTAGTGGCCGAGCGCAGTGGTCTCGGCGCACCAGCCTTCCGGATAGGAGGCGACTTCGATGTTGGCGCCGGTAAAGACGCGCCCGTCCTCGGTTCGCAAGGCAGCGCCGACCGGAAACTTAGAATAGGGCGCGTAGGCCTTGGCCATGGCGGCCTTGGCGGCCTCGAACAGATCATGCGACATTCAGGTGTTCTCTCCGATGATCGTGTTCAAAACCCGGCGCAAAGCCGACCTGCCGCTCAACGTTCCTTGACATAAGGTACGCCGCCGGCGCGTGGCGGGATTGCCTTGCCGATGAAGCCGGCGAGCAGAATGACGGTGAGGATGTAGGGCAGCGCCTGCATGAACTGCGCCGGCACCTTGCCGATGATGGGCAGCGGTGATCCCTGCAGGCGGATCGACGCCGCGTCCAGGAAGCCGAACAGAAGGCAGGCGAACATGGCGTTGACCGGCTTCCACTTGGCGAAGATCAGGGCTGCCAGCGCGATGTAGCCCTTGCCGGCGGTCATGTCCTTCACGAAGCCGCCATTTTGCACCATCGACAGGTAGGCGCCGGCAATGCCGGTGAGGATGCCGGTGCAGATCAGCGCCCTGTAGCGCAGCCAGGCGACCGATATGCCGGCAGTATCGACGGCGGCCGGGTTCTCGCCTACGGCGCGCAGCCTGAGGCCAAAACGGGTGCGAAACAGCACCCACCAGGTGAACGGCACCATCAGGAAGGCAAGATAGACCAGGATCGAGTGGCCCGACAGGAGCTCGGCATAGATCGGTCCGATGATCGGAACGCCGCGGATGGCCTCGGCGCCCGGCAAGGTGATGGCCTCGAAGCGCTCGCCCGGTTGCAGCGCCGGCGTGCGCCCGCCCTGCTGGAACCAGGCCTGGCCGAGGATGATGGTCGAGCCGGCGGCGATGAAATTGATCGCCACGCCGGAGACGATCTGGTTGCCGCGATGGGTGATCGAGGCAAAACCGTGGATCATGGCAAAGGCGACCGAGATCAGGATCGCCATGCCGAGGCCGAGAAAGGCCGAATGGAACACGGAAGCGGCGGCCGCACCGGCGAAGGCGCCGACCAGCATCTTGCCTTCGAGACCGATGTCGAAGATGCCGGCGCGTTCCGAATAGAGGCCGGCGAGGCAGGCAAGCAGCAGCGGCACCGAAAGGCGGATGGTGGAGTCCAGTGTCTGGATGATCGCGTTGAACACATCCATCTCAGGCACCTTTCCCCTTGACCGCTTCCATGCCCACCGATCGCGGACTGAACGAGGCGAACAGCGCCTGGATGTAGGGCCGGAACATGTGCTCGAGGGCACCGGCAAACAGGATCACCAGGCCTTGAATGATGACGATCATGTCGCGGCTGATCGCCGGCATCTCGAAGGCGAGTTCGGCGCCGCCCTGGTAGAGCATGCCGAACAGGATCGCCGCCAGCACGATGCCGACAGGGTGCAGGCGGCCCATCAGCGCCACGGCGATGCCGACGAAGCCGGCGCCGGAAACGAAGTCGATGGCGACATTGTGCTGATCGCCCATCACCGGATTGAGCGCCATCATGCCGGCCAGCCCGCCCGAGATCATCATGGCGGTGATGATGATGCGGGTTTCGGAAATGCCGGCATAGCGTGCCGCTTTCGGGCTGTGACCGTAGGTGCGCATCTCATAGCCGAGCTTGGTGCGCCAGATCAGCAGCCAGACCAGGAAGGCCATGACCAGCGCCAGCAGGAAGGTGACGTTGAGCGGCGCCGAACGGATCTTGGCGCCGAACAGCTCGATGATCCAGTTGAGCTTGGGCAATTCCGCGCCGGCGAGGAAGTTACGCGTCTGCGGCGCTTGCGAGGCGGCTGGCTTCAACGGGCCGACCAGCAGGTAAACCATGATCGAGGCGGCGATGAAGTTGAACATGATGGTGGTGATAACGATGTGCGAGCCACGCTTGGCCTGCAGATAGGCCGGGATGAGCGCCCACAATGCGCCGACCGTCGCCGCGGCAATGATCGCCAGCGGGAAGGTCAGCCACCATGGCAGTGTGCTGTCGAAGCTCAGGCAGACGATGGCGATGCCGAGGCCGGCGATGTAGGCCTGCCCTTCGGTGCCGATGTTGAACAGGCCGCAATGCGCGGCCACCGCCACCGAAAGCCCGGTGAAGATGAAGGTGGTGGCATAAAAGAGGGTGAAGGCGATGCCTGTGCCTTTGCCGAAGGCGCCCTCGACCAGGATGACGGCTGCGCGCAGCGGATTCTCGCCGACCAGAAGCACGACGAAGCCGGCGACGACGAAGGCGACGAACAGATTGATCAGCGGGATCAGGCCATAGTCGGCCCAGGCCGGCAGTTTGGCGTAAGGCGCGCTCAAAGTGCTGCCTCCTGGTGCTCGATGCCAGCCATCAGCAGGCCGAGCTCGCCCTCGGTCGCTTCGGGACCGCGCTCGCCGACGATGCGGCCCGCAAACATCACCAGGATACGGTCGGA
The DNA here is from genome assembly GCF_004023175.1 of Mesorhizobium sp. M7A.F.Ca.MR.362.00.0.0. Taxonomy (NCBI): domain Bacteria; kingdom Pseudomonadati; phylum Pseudomonadota; class Alphaproteobacteria; order Hyphomicrobiales; family Phyllobacteriaceae; genus Mesorhizobium; species Mesorhizobium sp. M7A.F.Ca.MR.362.00.0.0. The sequence continues at coordinate 7,538 of NZ_RZTF01000056.1, read as the reverse complement.
CAGCGAACGGATCTCGTCCAGCTCGACCGACACCACCAGCACCGCCTTGCCCTGGTCGCGCATGGCGATCAGGCGCTTGTGGATGAATTCGATGGCGCCGACATCGACGCCGCGTGTCGGCTGGCCAACGATCAGAACACCAGGGTCCTGTTCCATCTCCCGCGCCAGCACGATCTTCTGCTGGTTGCCGCCGGAGAAATTGGCGGTCTTCAGCCGGCAGTCGGCCGGGCGGATGTCGTATTTGGCGATCTTGTCCCTGGCATCGTTGCGGATGGCATCGATGTTGAGGAACGGCCCCTTCAAATAGCGGGGATCGTCGTGATAGCCGAGGATCGAATTCTCGTTCTCCTCGAAGGCCAGCACCAGCCCGACGTGATGGCGGTCCTCCGGCACATGCGCCAGGCCGCGGTCGCGCAGTTCGCCCGGGTCGGCGGCGCCGGTCAGGTCGATCGGCTTGCCGTCGAGCATGACCGAGCCGGACACCGCACGCCTGATGCCGGAAATCGCCTCGAGCAGTTCGGATTGTCCGTTGCCGGCGACACCGGCGATGCCGACGATCTCGCCGGCCCTGATATCGAAGGAGATGTCGTCGACCATGGTTACGCCGCGCGTATCCTTCACCGTCAGGTTCTTGACCGCGAGCTTGACGGCGCCGGCCTCGGCCTCGCCCTTCTCGACCCGCAAGAGCACGCGCCGCCCGACCATCAGCTCGGCCAGTTCCTCGACCGTGGTCTTGGCTGTCTCGCGCGTCGCCACCATCGTGCCCTGGCGCATCACCGACACGGTGTCGGTGATGGCCATGATCTCGCGCAATTTGTGGGTGATCAGCACCACCGTCTTGCCCTGGTCTTTCAATTGCCCGAGGATGCGGAACAGGTGGTCGGCCTCGGCCGGCGTCAGCACGCCCGTCGGCTCGTCGAGGATCAGGATCTCGGCGCCGCGATAGAGCGCCTTCAGGATCTCCACCCGCTGCTGTAGGCCGACCGGCAGTTCCTCGATGATTGCATCGGGATCGACTTCCAGCCCGTATTCACGCTCCAGCCGCTCCAGTTCGGAGCGCGCCTTGGCGATGCTCTTCTTCAGCAGCGCATCGCTTTCGGCGCCGAGGATGACGTTCTCCAGCACCGTGAAATTGTCGACCAGCATGAAGTGCTGATGCACCATGCCGATGCCGAGCGCGATGGCGTCATTGGGGGTCTTGATCGAGGCCGGCTGGCCGCCAACGCGGATTTCGCCGCTGTCGGCCTGGTAGAAGCCGTAGAGGATCGACATCAGCGTCGACTTGCCAGCTCCGTTCTCGCCGACAATGCCGTGGATCGTGCCGCGACCGATCTCAAGATTGATGTCCCGGTTGGCGCGCACCGCTCCAAAGCTCTTGTTGATGCCGATCAACTCGATTGCGGCTTGCGCCATGCAGCCTGTCCCACTCTTAATTTTTTTTATCGCTTGGTCAAAATGCCTAGCATGACGCTCCGCCCGTGCCAATTGGCGGAGCCGGTTCACTCTCGACAAATCCCGGTGCGCTTGTCAATTTGCAACGTGGCCGGGGCCTTCACATTCGCTAGTATGACGGCGCCGAAATTCGCATCACGGCGCAAGACATCGCGGTCAACGACATCGCGGCGAAGATTGGGGAATTCACATGATCATGCCCGCCGACCGGCTGACGACGCTGGAAATACGCGCCGCCGAGCAGGAGAAGACCATCGAGGAACTGTCCGGCCAGATCGCCGAGCAGTGGAAGGTGATCGAGCGCATGCAGCGCAAGCTGGACGCGCTGACGGATCGCTTCCTGGCGCTGGAGGAGCAGACAGGAGATGAAGTGCCGGTAACCAAGCCACCGCACTGGTGAGGAAAAGGGAAGGTGCACGCCTTGGTCAGTGAAAGCGATCGCATCGCGCGGGCCGGCGAATATGTGCTCGGTCTTATGAACGACAAAGACCGCGAACGGGCCGAACGTGACCTGGAGGTCGATCCCGCCTTCCGCGACGCGGTCGCGCGACTTGCCGAGCAGATGTATTTCTTCGACCGTTACGGAAAACGCGACCTGCTGCCTGGCAGGCATTGGGAACTGGTTACCCAACGCCTAGCCGAGTTACCTCAGATGCGCAGCGTCGAGCTCGGCGGCAATGAGGTCAAACCGCGCACGGTGATCCGAAGCCTGTCCCGGCCACCATACGGCATTGGCGTGCACGCGCTTGGCGGCCGGCGCGGAGTTGTCGTTGCCGCCGGGCTGATGGTGGCGTTCGCGCTGGGCTGTCTCGTCGCGAAGCTGCTATAGGCGAGGGCGGCGCGACATCAGCGCCATCTTCTCGCCGTCCGAGCCGCTTATCTCAACGGTATTCCAGCCGAGAGCCGCGTAGAAATCACGCGCATCCCATGTGTAGAGATGGAGCATCTCGACGCCCCGTGACGCCGCATGGGCTTCCGTTGCCTTGACCAGCGCGGTGGCGATGCCTCGGCGTCGATACCTTGCATCGACGACCAACCCGGCCAGCCATGGCGTCAGATCATGTACGGGCTCCAGCTCGTGGCGGACCAGCAGGCATGTCCCGACCGGGGTGTCGCCGATCCGGGCAACGAATGCCGCCTCGAAGCCGTCACCGGCGATCAAGCCACGAAGCCCTGCCGCATCTTCCCCGAGCGTCCTTCCGGTTCCCTCGAAAAACGTGGCCAGGCGCAGCTGGGCTACCGCTGCTACGTCGTGCTCGCCGATGGGTGCGATCTTTGGCTGCATCTGTATCCCGAAACGGTGGCCGGCACGGAGCGAACGTTTCGCTCGATCCGGTAAAGACAAAACCGCCGGGCTGGCGCCCGGCGGTTTGCAGATCATGTCTGTGTGTTCGTGCCGCTCAATAGGGGCAAGCGTTGTCAGCCGTATAGTCGTGCACTTCGGTCTTGCCGGCAATGATGTCGGCCTTGGCCTTTTCGACGGCCGCCTTCATCTCGTCCGTCACCAGCGCCTTGTTGTTGTCGTCCATGGCGTAGTC
>NZ_RZTF01000056.1:0-4538 GCF_004023175.1 Mesorhizobium sp. M7A.F.Ca.MR.362.00.0.0 | reverse complement strand
CGCCTTCCTTGAGGCCCAGATTCTCGACTCCGCCCTTGAAGGTGCCGTTCTTGCCGTCCATGAAGGCGGTGTAGACGGCGACGTCGACGCGCTTCAGCATCGAGGTCAGCACCTTGCCCGGCTGCAGGCCGTTCTGGTTGGAATCGACGCCGATGCCGAGCTTGCCGGCATCTGCCGCCGCCTGCAGCACGCCGACGCCGGTGCCGCCTGCCGCGGCGTAGATCACGTCGGAGCCCTGGTCGATCTGCGTCTTGGCGATCTCGCCGCCCTTGGCCGGATCGTTCCAGGCAGCCGGCGTGTCGCCGGTCATGTTCTGGATGACATCAGTCGCACCCGCCGACTTGGCGCCGCCGACATAGCCGCATTCGAACTTGCGGATCAGAGGGATATCCATGCCGCCAACGAAGGAGACCTTCTTGGACTTAGAGGCCATCGCCGCCAGGATGCCGACGAGGTAGGAGCCCTCCTGTTCCTTGAACTTCAGCGACCGCACGTTCGGCAGATCGACCTGGTCGTCGATGATGGCGAAGTTCAGGTCGGGATATTCGGCGGCGACCTTGGTCAGCGCGTCCGTCCAGGCAAAGCCGGCCATGACGATCGGGTTGCGGCCGTCCTCGGCGAAGCGGCGCAGCGCCTGCTCACGCTGCGAGGCATTGGAGACCTCGAATTCGACGTATGCCGTGCCGGTTTCCGTCTTGAATTTCTCGGCGCCGTTGTAGGCAGCCTCGTTGAAGGATTTGTCGAACTTGCCGCCGAGATCATAGAGGATGGCCGGCTGGACATCCGCGGCGAAAGCCGGAAGAACCATTGCGGTTGCGGCCAGGAGGCCGAGAACGATACGTTTCATGTGATCCACACCCTGTCGGTTATTTTTTCCGTTATGCACCGCATGCCTGCCCGGTTCTCCGGCAGGCATACGACGTCAGCCAGGAGTGTACTCCCTCCCGCTCGGCGGCAATCTGGCATGGCCCGAAACAAAATTCACGCGGAATTTTGACCTTTTGGAAAAGCTTGGTGCGGACAAGCCGCACCGCAGCTTGTCCTTGCGCCAAGTGTCAGGCGGAGGCGGCGGCAGGGATGGCGCAAGCGACGCCGGTGCCTTTGAGGTTGCACTTGCCGTAAGGGTTCTTCGCCAAATATTGCTGGTGATCGGCTTCGGCGAAGTAGAATTCGGCCGCCGGCGCGATCTCGGTGGTGATCCTGCCGTGGCCGGCACCGCGCAGCGAGGTCTCATACGCATCGCGCGAGGCGCTCGCCGCCCGCAATTGCGCCTCGTCGCTCGTGTAGATCGCGGAGCGATAGGTGGTGCCGACATCATTGCCCTGGCGCATGCCCTGCGTGGGGTCGTGGCTTTCCCAGAACAGCCTCAGAAGCCCAGCATAGGAGACGATCTCGGGGTCATGGACCACCAGCACCACTTCGGCATGACCGGTAAGCCCGGTGCAGGTCTCCTGATAGGTCGGATTGGGGGTGAAGCCGCCGGCATAGCCAGCCGCGGTGACCCAGACGCCTTCGATCTGCCAGAACAGCCGCTCCGCACCCCAGAAGCAGCCCAGTCCGAACATCGCCGTCTCCAGCCTCTCGGGATAAGGACCCTTGAGCGATCTTTTCAAGACCTTGTGTCTGGATGCGGTCGGGATCGCCTTGGCGCGGCCCGGCAGGGCCTCGGAGGGCTTCGGCAGATTGAGCTTCTTGTTCAGCATGTCGCTGAGAAAGAACATGCGCGGCTCCTCTCCGGGTGAAACGCAAGAAGCCGCATGACGGCGGCTTTGTTTGAGCATCGGATTCCCAAAACCGGCAACCGCTTTTGGGTCCGATGCTCTAGGTGGCGGCGAACTGCCCAGCACGCGGTGGCCGCCTGTAGCCTATCGCATAGAGCAGGAAAGCCAGCACCGCGAACACGGCGAAGCCCGGCTGGTTCAGCACCCAGGCGACGGCGCCGTCCCACAGCAGCGGGCTGGCCTTGGTTCGGATGAAGGTTTCGAAGGCGGCCCTCGTGTCGGGCGAGACCGCCAGCCAACTGGTGTTGAGCGGGGTCAGCACCAGCACGGAGGCCGCCACGGTGCGTGTCGCGTCGAGCACCGCCATGATGACGGAAATCGACAGCGCGATCATTGCGGCAAGACGAAAGACGAAGCGAAACATTAGAACCCTCCTCCGGGCTGGTCCCCTCCCGAGGGGCCTTTCAGAGATAGAATGCGCATGGCTGGATCGCAATCGCCATACGCGAATTTGCAGACTCCAAACTCAGGTCAACAGAAGGCCGGACGACAGTCGGTTGGGTAGCTATTCATTGACATGTGAGGGCAGCTATGCTAACAATTTCGGCATGGTGCTGACTTGCGCCGACGACCCGCCGCACAGGCGGGTTTTTGCGTTTGGTGCCTCGCAAACCGACGTGCCGGCGAAGTCTTCAAAGACCGGGTGACCCGGATTCGTTGCTCTGCGCGAATTATGCGGCCGGCTTCCTTTTGCGCCGATGGACACGCCAGACGGCGAAAACGCCGCCGCCAATGGCGCCGATCACCAGGCCGGCCAGGCCAGCGAACACGGCGAAATAGCCGCAGGCGCCCTCGAAACAGCTCATCTCGGTGGCATCAGCGATCACCGAGCCGATGGCGAATCCGCCCACGGCGCCGATGACCGCGCCCAGGACGATGCCGAGCAGCGCGGCGACGACCGAGACGAAGACAGGCGGGCTTTCGGTTTCCGGATTGACATAAACGGCATCGGCTTCGGATCCACGGCGCAGCAGATAGATGCAGAGGACCCCGATGGCGAGTTGAGCAGCGGTGATGGCAAGCGCCTGGCCCGAAAAGACGAAATCCGAAATCGTCAGTGCACAGGCCTGCCAGGCCACCAGCCAGATGATTGTGGCGACCTGCCAGATGGTGAACTGGCGCGGGAAACGGGCCGAGCGGCCGAAGGCGAGGCCGAGCAGGTAAAGCCCCCACAGGATGGTGATGATGTCGACGGCGAGCCCGCCATAGACAAGGTAAAACACGCTGTCTGGTAGGCCGGTGGCGCCGACCGCGGGCCAGACGGAGATCAGGCCGTAGACCGACCACGCCATGACGAAGACGAGCCAGCCCACCGGCACGAAGGAAAGCCCGCTGTCCGGCCGCCTGACTGGCGTCTGTCCATTGCTCGATGTCATGTCCGCACAATGCCCCCGCAAAGCCTCGGCACCCGACAGGCAACTCCGGGGGAAGTCAAGGGCGGCCGGCCCGGCGGTCGTGCCTGTGCACACCATTGCAGCGGCGGCGCCCGTAAAAACGGGCATGCCGGCCGCCTTGTGAAACACTGTGTGGCCGGCAAAGCGAATAGACTGCCGTTATGGCTTGGCATTCGGCGCCGGATCGACTAGATGAGCCCCGCGCCTGTTGCTTCGACGGCTCAGGTGTGGGGAAGGGCGTTCGCTGGTTGGCGGCGCCGGCGCGGATTTCCACGCCTCAGCCCCAAGGGAGGTGCATCTCCCCAACCCGCACGGCGAAACCGGCCGACGCGACATGCATGGACGGAGAGGTGGCCGAGTGGTTGAAGGCGCACGCCTGGAAAGTGTGTTTACGGGAGACCGTAACGCGGGTTCGAATCCCGCTCTCTCCGCCAGTTTGCATAGGTGTGATCAAGATAGGCGCGCCCAGGCAATATGATCTGGCGCAGGCTGCCGACGCTCATCGCGATCTCGAGGCCAGGAGGACAACCGGGGCGCTTGTGCTTGGTGCAATCTCGAACACGACCGACGTCCCGTGATGAATTGCTTCGCCAAATCAAAACGGGGTGGTCGATCGTCTCGCCCTAGATCACCGCTTCCTCGAGGAACGGCTCGTTGCGCTCTATGCGCTCGTAACAGAATGGCGACAGATCGAGCGTCTGGAAAGCCCCGTGAACGATAAGTTCTGAAACTCCCCGGCCCACGGCTGGCGACTGTTGCAGCCCGTGCCCCGAGAAGCCGTTGGCAAACATGAAATTGGTCACCTGCGGGTGGAAGCCGACGATGCCGTTGTGGTCGAGCATGTTGTACTCGTAGTGGCCGGTCCAACTGGTCTGGACCTTGAGTGCGTCGAAAGACGGAATGCGGTGCCAGAGTGCCGGCCAGATGTAGTCGTCGAACTCTTCATGGTGCATTTCAAAGTCGTCGTAGCCGGCCGGTCCGTCGCCCTGCGGCGTGTTGCCGGTGAGAAAAAGCTCGCCTTCGGGACGCACGAATGTTCCGGAAAGGTCGATGACATTGGGCATCCGGCCGGGGATCGGGTTGGCGCTGGCGAAGACGAAGCTGTAGCGCTTGTAGGGCGCGACCGGGATCGACAGGCCGGCCATGGCTGCCACCTGCTGCGCGCGCGGGCCCGCGGCGTTGACCAATGTTCCGCAACGAACCGTCTGTCCGGTCGCGAGGCGCACCGAGATGACCCGTCCATCGGCAATATCCAGCCCTGTCGCTGCATTGTCGATATACTCGACGCCGCTGGCGCGGGCGGCGCGGCGGAAACCGTTCATCAGCCCCACGGAATCGAACCAGCCCTCTTCCCTAGCCCCCC
>NZ_RZTF01000570.1:224-2957 GCF_004023175.1 Mesorhizobium sp. M7A.F.Ca.MR.362.00.0.0 | reverse complement strand
ATCACAAACCGCATCAATTTTCTCCGGTAAATCACCAGGAAATATGGCTGTTTCAGTTTTTCCATCGAAGGTTTCGCCGTTGATCTTCTCGCCGGCGATCGGCGTCCCGACAATGACTGGCAACGTCTCTCGGCCTTGCTTGACGGTGCCTTCGCGCGTCGCGCGCACCGCCGCCATGGCGACCACATCGACGTCGGCGCCGGTGAAATTCGCCCGTGCCACGGCGCGGTCGGCAAGCCGCCGCACGATCGACTGCAGGCGGTCATGGCTTTCGTGATGCAGATGGTCGGCTTTGGTCGCGGCAACCAGGATGCGGTCGATGCGCCGCGAGAACAGGTCGGTGAGGAAGCTGCCCCGGCCGGGTCGGAAACAGCTGAGGATCTCGGTTACCGCGCGTTCCAGGTCGGCCATGGCGCCGGGGCCGGCGTTCAGCGCCTGCATGGCGTCGATCAGCACGATCTGGCGATCGAGGCGGGTGATGTGTTCGCGGAAGAAGGGTTTGACGACATGGGTCTTGTAGGCCTCGTAGCGCCGGTCCATCATGGCGTGCAGCGACCCAGCGCGCGGACGCCTGTCGCCGATCCCGGCCAGGGGCGCGAAAGTCAGTGCCGGCGAGCCTTCGAGATCGCCCGGCATCAGGAAACGGCCGGGCGGCAAGGTCGAAAGCGCCCGCTCGTCGAGCTTGCAGGCCTTCAGATAGGCGGCGAAGCTTTCGGCCAGGCGGCGCGCCGTCATCTCGTCGGCATCGGCGTCCGGATCGATCCCAGCCGACAGCGCCCGCCAGGCCTGCGACAGGTCCTCGCGCACCGGCAGAACGGCCATTTCAAAGGCTTCGTGCGAAAAATCGGCGAAGGATTTGCCGAGCAGGGGCAGATCGAGCAGCCATTCGCCGGGATAATCGACGATATCGACCGACAGTCTGCCTGAAGAAAACATGCGGCTCCAGCCGGAAGCCGATTCATATTCGATGGTCAGCCGCAGTTCCGAAATGGCGCGCGTCGAATCGGGCCAGGCACGATCGTTGACCAGGGCGGCGATGTGGTCCTCGTACTGGAAACGCGGCACCGCGTCGTCGGGCTGCTGCTCGAGGAAGGCGCGGGCGATGCGCCCCGATTTCTGCGCCTCGAACAGCGGCAGGCGCCCGCCATGGATCAAATTGTGGACAAGGGCCGATATGAACACCGTCTTGCCGGCGCGGGACAATCCGGTCACGCCGAGGCGCAGCGATGGGGAAAAAAGCCCGGTGGCGCGGCCTGACAGCGTGTCGAGGGCAATCCTCGCCTCGTCGGTGAAGGTGGTCAGCGATGATGCCAAAATATGCTCTCTCGGACTTCGGTCCGCCCGATATAGGCTCTACAACCAGGCTTTGAAATGGCTTCAGAGATCGGCCGGCGTCAGGAACGCTTCGAGATAGCCGGCGCCTTGGGCGGCGCTGGCAAGATCGCCGTCGAAGCGGACGACCGCCAGGCCCGCGGTCGGAAACCCGTGGTTCAGCGTGGCCCGCGCGGTTTCGTCGCCGTCGCCCGAAACTGCCATGGTGAGGTCTTCCATCATCGGGTTGTGGCCAATGACCAGCAATGAGCCCGATCCGCCATTGTCGCGGATAAGGTGGAGGTAACCGGCCGCGTCCGCGCTGTAGAGCGCGTCGAAGAACAGGACCCGGCCGGTGTCGGTCTGGCCGGCCAGGCTTTCCAGCGTCTCCTTGGCGCGTTTGGCATTGGAGCAGAGCGTGCGGTCCGGAACATAGAGGCGGGAGCGCATGGCGGCGCCCATCATTTCGGCATCGGAACGGCCGGACGCGTCGAGCGGGCGATCGAAATCCCGCATGCCGGGCAGTGCCCAGCCAGCCTTTGCATGTCGCAACAGATAAAGCCTGCTCACCCAACCTCCGAATGCCGAAGCCTCCCGGGATTAGCCACGAGAACGGCGTTGCGCACAATGCCCGTGCTCTTCAAACACAGCGAATCACCCAATGCTGCTTGCTGCAAAGGCGCTTGCGTATCGCCCCGGGATCACGGCCGATCTCGGAAAGCATGTGCCACCGGATCCAAAGTGTCTCGGCGGAGTTTGTACCAAAGCGACCGTACGCGGCTGCAAAGACCCGTGGCGGGGTACTTTAACAATTGCGTGAAACAGCGGCCGATTGCGCTTGTGCAGGCGTCGGACGACGAATATATAGGCGCCAAATTTGGGGCAGTTTGGGTGAGTCGAATGAACGACATCGTTACCGCCGATTACGTACCCTCCGAAGACGAGCCGTTCATGAACGAGCGGCAGAAATCCTACTTCCGCTCAAAGCTCGTCACCTGGAAGAATGACATATTGCGCGAAGCGCGCGAAACACTGGAAATCCTGCAGCAAGAAAACGCCAACCACCCCGATCTGGCCGACCGCGCCTCTTCGGAAACCGACCGTGCCATCGAACTCAGGGCCCGTGACCGTCAGCGCAAGCTCATTGCAAAGATCGACTCCGCCCTGCAGCGCATCGACGAAGGCACTTACGGCTATTGCGAAGAGACCGGCGAGCCGATCGCGCTGAAGCGGCTCGATGCGCGTCCGATCGCGACATTGTCGATCGAAGCGCAGGAGCGGCATGAGCGCCGCGAAAAAGTCTATCGCGACGACTGAAGGTCAAGGCCGGCGGCGCACGGCCGGCTGTCCCGAACGAATTCGATCCTGAAAATGGCTGGTTTTCCGGCCATTTCTATTGGTGCGGCATCCACCGCTCTGAGG
>NZ_RZTF01000570.1:0-214 GCF_004023175.1 Mesorhizobium sp. M7A.F.Ca.MR.362.00.0.0 | reverse complement strand
AGGCCGCAAACCCTTGATATTTGGCGCTTGGACGAGGTGGTTCGGCAGCGGACCGGCGACGATGTTTCGCGGGATAGCGACCCGGCCGCCGCTCATCTCTTCTGACTGGAGAGTTCGCCGAGAAGCTTGGTCATCTCGTCGTCGAGCGACTGCGGCGCCGCCGGCTTGCCCACCGGGCCGCCCGAACGGGGCTGGTCCAGCGACACTTCGAGTT
>NZ_RZTF01000569.1:0-2965 GCF_004023175.1 Mesorhizobium sp. M7A.F.Ca.MR.362.00.0.0 | reverse complement strand
TCTCCCCGTCCCTATACGGGGAGAGGATGCCGGCAGGCAGGTGAGGGGCAGCGCCAACGCTTGAAGGCATCAGTCGAACCATCAGAACGGCTTGACCACCACCAGGATGACGATTGCGATCATCAGCAATGTGGGGATCTCGTTGATCATCCGCCAGTGCCTGGCCGGTTTTTCATTGCGGTCCTCGGCGAATTTGCGCACCGCGCCCGCGAGATAGCCATGCATGGCGGACAGCAAAAGCACCGCACCGATCTTGGCATGCAGCCAGCCGCCCTGGAAACCAAAACCCTTCCAGGCGAGCCACAGGCCGAACACCCAGGTGACGATCATCGCCGGGTTGATGATGCCGCGCAGCAGGCGCCGCTCCATCACCTTGAAGGTCTCCGATTGCACCGAGCCCTTCTCGGCATCGGCATGATAGACCAGCAGCCGCGGCAGATAGAGCATGCCCGCCATCCATGAGATGACGGCGAGGATATGGATCGCCTTTGCCCAGAGATAGAAGCTGTCGGGTGCCGCGAAATACAAAAGCGCGGTGAGAACGACCAGCACCGCGATACCTGATATCATCCGCATCATCGCCTGACCGGTGCTGTTCGTGTTTTTCATCTCAGCCATCAGCGTGTCGCGCTCCGCACCTGACTCACCATCGCCTCGACATGGGCGATCGGCGTCTCCGGCGTGATGCCGTGACCGAGATTGAAGATCAGCGGCCCGTCTCCCAGCGCCCTCAGGATCGCCTCGACGCCATCCGACAGCGCCTTGCCGCCAGCCACGAGCCGCAAGGGATCGAGATTGCCCTGAACCGCACCCGAGCGCTGCAATTCCTTCGCTGCGATCAGGGGTACCGTCCAGTCGATCCCCAGCGCCGTCACGCCGGTCTTCTGTCGATATGTCCGGTAGCGCGAACCGGCACCCTTGGGAAAACCGATGATCGGAACATCGGGATGAACCGCCCGCACCCGGCCAACGATCTCGGCCATCGGCTGAACGCAGAACAGGTCGAAACTCTCATCGTCCAGCACGCCGGACCAGGAATCGAATATCTGCACCACATCCGCACCCGCCTCGATCTGGCGGATGAGATAGGCGGCCGAATGTTCGGCAAGCACCTTCAGCAATCGTTGAAAGGCCACCGGTTCGCGATAGGCAAAAAGCCGCGCCGGCGCCTGGTCGGGCGTGCCATGACCGGCGATCATGTAGGTCGCCACCGTCCACGGCGCGCCGCAGAAGCCTATCAGGGTTGTCTCTTCGGGCAGTTTGGCCCGCAACCGGCGAACCGTCTCGTAGACCGGTTCGAGATTCACGTGAAACACCTTGCTTTCCAGAGCCAAAATCTCCGGCGCGGTGATCGGCGTCAGCAGCGGCCCTCTGCCCTCTTCGAAGCGGACGTCACGGCCAAGCGCATGCGGAACGACAAGGATATCGGAAAACAGGATCGAGGCATCGAAACCAAAACGCTCGATCGGCTGCAAGGTCACTTCGACCGCAAGGTCGGGATCATAGCAGAGGTCCAGGAACGAGCCCGCGCGTTTGCGTGTCTCCCGATACTCCGGCAGATAGCGTCCGGCCTGACGCATCATCCAGAGCGGAGGCGGAAAATGAGCCTTGCCCTTCAGGACATCCAGCATGATCCGGTTCTGGGGCATCGGGCGCTCGCTTCTCCCAGCCTCTTCTATAATCAAAGATTCTTATATCTAAGATTCTTCTGATTTTAAGAGTCTGTTGGTTCTGGTGGTTGTCACCTGTCCCGCTTCGCCCCGGAAAACACCAGCCAACATATTGTCGCGTGCTTCTTTTTCCCAGATGTAGGGTTCTGGGGATAGCTCTGAATCGATCAATCGAGTCAAAGTGTTAGGCACAGTGGTGAAAGGCAGGTCCTGTGGATGGACCATAGTCGAAAAAAGCCGTCCCCAAACTTGTCCCCAGTCGCCCGACGAAGCTGACAGCGCATCGAATTGTGGACAAGCCGCCATCTGATACAGTCGCCTCCGACAGGCCCGTCTTTTCATCCCGCTTTATCCACAGAAGCCCACAGCCCCAGGTGACCCCCTGTGAACAAACCCCAGAGCTTCTTCCACCTGCACCTGATTTCCGACGCGACCGGCGAAACGCTGCTCGCCGCCGGTCGGGCGGCTTCGGCGCAGTACAAGGACGCGCGCGCCATCGAGCATATCTATCCGCTGATCCGCACCGAAAAGCAGGTGGCGAAGGTGTTCGAGGACATCGAGGAGGAACCGGGCATCATTCTCTATACGGTCGTCGACCAGAAGCTGGCGCGCGGCATCGACGAGCGCTGCGCGGCCATGGGCCTGCCCTGCGTGTCGGTGCTGGAGCCGGTGCTGACCGTGTTCCAGTCCTATCTCGGCACCCCGGCCGGCCGCCGCGTCGGCGCCCAGCATGTCCTCGACGCCGAATATTTCCGCCGCATCGACGCGCTCAATTTCACCATGGATCATGATGACGGCCAATTGCCGCTCAATATGGACGATGCCGATGTGGTGCTGATCGGCATTTCTCGCACGTCGAAGACGCCGACCAGCATCTATCTCGCCAACCGCGGCATCAAGACCGCCAACATCCCGATCGTGCTCGGCGTGCCGGTGCCGGAAAGCCTGGTTGCCGCCAGCAAGCCGCTGATCGTCGGGCTGATCGCCACCGCCGAACGCATCTCGCATGTCCGGCAAAACCGCATCCTCGGCAACAGCGGCTCGTATGAGGCATCGGATTATGTCGACCGCGCCGCAATCGGCGAAGAGCTCGCCTATGCCCGCAAGATCTGCACGCGCCACGGCTGGCCGATGATCGACGTCAGCCGCCGCTCGATCGAGGAAACGGCGGCGGCCATCGTTGCCCTGCGGGGGAAGAATAGATAGATGAGCGAGGAGTGCGTTTTCCCTGGCGGAAATTCGGCGCCGCCCCTCACCTGCCTGCCGGCATCCTCTCCCCGTATAGTGACGGGGAG
>NZ_RZTF01000568.1:0-3010 GCF_004023175.1 Mesorhizobium sp. M7A.F.Ca.MR.362.00.0.0 | reverse complement strand
TCAACGATCTGCTCGGGCAATTGAACAAGGCCGGAAAAGACATTGAAAACGCTCCGGTTTCGCCCGAGCAGATCGTTGATGACCCAATTGGCGGCAAGCTTGCCGTCGCGGCCGGCGGCCACCTTTTCGAAATAGTCGGCGATCGGCTTTTCCGAAACCAGGATCGAGGCGTCATAGACGGACAGGCCGAGCGACGCGATCAGCCGCGCCTTCTTGTCGTCCGGCAGTTCCGGCAATTCCTTGGCCAGCGCATCGACATAGGCCTGGTCGAATTCCAGCGGCAAAAGGTCGGGATCGGGGAAGTAGCGGTAATCATGCGCCTCTTCCTTGGAGCGCATCGAGCGCGTCTCGCCCTTGACGGCGTCGAACAGCCGCGTCTCCTGATCGATCTTGCCGCCATCCTCGAGAATGGCGATCTGCCGGCGCGCCTCATAGTCGATGGCCTGGCCGATGAAGCGGATCGAGTTGACGTTCTTGATCTCGCAGCGCGTGCCGAACTCGCCGCCCGGCCTGCGCACCGAAACGTTGACGTCGGCGCGCATCGAACCTTCGTCCATGTTGCCGTCGCAGGTGCCGAGATAGCGCACGATGGTGCGCAGCTTGGTGACATAAGCCTTGGCCTCGTCGGCCGAGCGCATGTCCGGCTTGGAGACGATCTCCATCAGCGCCACGCCGGAGCGGTTGAGATCGACATAGGACATGGTCGCATGCTGGTCGTGCATCGACTTGCCGGCATCCTGCTCCAGATGCAGCCGCTCGATGCCGACCTCGATGTCCTCGAATTCGCCCTGGCGGTCCGGGCCGACCGAAACGATCACCGTGCCTTCGCCGACGATCGGCTGCTTGAACTGCGAGATCTGGTAGCCCTGCGGCAGGTCGGGATAAAAGTAGTTCTTCCGATCGAAGACCGACTTGTGGTTGATCTGCGCCTTCAGCCCCAGGCCGGTGCGGATCGCCTGCTTGACGCATTCCTCGTTGATGACCGGCAGCATGCCCGGCATCGCCGCATCGACCAGGCTGACATTGGCGTTGGGCGGCGCGCCGAAGGCCGTCGAGGCGCCCGAAAACAGCTTTGCTTCCGACGTGACCTGCGCATGGACCTCGAGGCCGATGATGATCTCCCAGTCGCCGGTTGCGCCGGGGATCAGGCGCTTGGCGTCGGGTGTGCGGGTGTCGATAAGGGACATGGCGGCCTGCGAATTGCGGTGACTGATTTCACGTTTGAACCTGAATTTCACGTCGAACGTGAAATCATTCGCTAGTGCAAACCGCCAAAAGAGACAAGCGCAAAGCCACGGACTGGCCTTTTCAGCCGCTTTCGCCTATAGGACGCTCATTCCAATGGAGAGTGGATGTCCACTTACGCTCAGTCCCGGTAAGGCCCTGACCTCTTGGCGAGGCAGGGCAGAAAACCTGAAACCCCGTGCCGCGAAGCTTCGCGGCGGCGGCATTTTTTGTTTTCCCGGAAAACTCTCACATGGATATTTCGCGCACTGAACAGCGCATCCTGCACCTGCTCGCGCAGGGCGGACGCATTGAAATCGAAAAGAACGAGAAGAAGCGGATCGCCTCCGTCACATGCCTGACCCGCGACGGCTGGCACTATCCGGACGTCGATCTCGACATGTTTCGAAAGCTGAAGCGGAAGAAGGCGGTTTCTTCGTCGGGAGGCGGCCCCTACCGCATCACCCGGCGCGGGCTCGCACTCGTCCGCTCCGAACTCGACAACAGGTAGCCCGCGGTTCCGCCGGTCGGTTCTCCGGCCGGCGGTTCGCCTCACCGTTCAGGCAGTGGCGATATAGGCCCTGATCTGGTCGGCCTCGCGCTCGACATCCTCGATGCGGCGCTTGACCACGTCGCCGATGGACACGATGCCATCGAGCATGCCGTCCTTTTCCACCGGCAGATGGCGGAAACGGCCGCGGGTCATAATCTCCATCACCTCGTTGACGGTGTGATTTTCGTTGCAGATCTTCACCTTCGGCGTCATCGCCGAACGCACGGCGATATCGAGCGCGGCTCCACCTTCCCGGGCGACAACCCGGACGATGTCGCGCTCTGACAGGATGCCGACGATCTTGCGATCGCCATTGGTGATGACCAGCGCACCGATCTTGTGCTCTGCCAGGATGCGGATGGCTTCGCTCAGCTTTTCGTTCGGCCCGAGCGTCAACACGTCATGGCCTTTTCTCTCGAGAATTGCCTTCACCGTCATGGCGTCCTCCTCTGCTTTGCCTGCCGGTTCCTGCCCTGACCGGCCTTCACGTAAGAGTGAACATCGTGCGCCGTGATCGGTTGCATTTCAAGTGCGGTGGTCAGTCGTCTCCCACTCGGGCGCCTGCCATCGCCTGTCGAACCAGCGCAGGCCGAAGAAGCCCGCGGCAAAGCCGCCAATATGAGCCTCCCAGGCGATCTGACCATCTACCCCTGGGGCAAACCCGAGCAGGCCGGTGGCGAGATTGATGGCCATCCACATGGCGAGGAAGATCACGACACCGCGCAGGCGCAATACGAATGCGATCGGCAGCACAGGGCCGGCGAAGGCGGCCTTGCCGGCCGAACGGTCGGTGCGGAAGCCGAAACGCGCCGCAGCCCCCATCATGCCCGATATCGCACCGGAAGCCCCGACCAGCGGCGCCTCACCATAAGGATGCATCGCCCAGAAAAGCGCGACCGAAGCCAGCCCGGTTGCGGCAAAAAACAGCGCGAACCACAGCGCTCCCAGACGGTTTGCCAATGGTGAACCAAACGCGGCGAGCCACACCATATTGATGGCGATATGGGCAAAGCCGCCATGCATGAAGGCATAAGTGAAGGGCCGCGAAAACAGGAACCAGTCGAAGCCGTATTGCCCGGTGTAGAGAACGGGGATGAAGGCCCCGTCATACAGCAATGTCATCTGCTGGGATTCGCTCAACACATATTGCTGCAACAGGTAGACGACGACGCAGATGCCGATCACCGCCAGCACGACGGGCGGCAGGTTGAACACCGGCTCGCGCCGCGGTTC
>NZ_RZTF01000567.1:2645-3003 GCF_004023175.1 Mesorhizobium sp. M7A.F.Ca.MR.362.00.0.0 | reverse complement strand
GATCCAGACCGTGCGCGAGAAGTTCTCTTGCCGCGAATGCGAGAAGATCTCGCAGCCGCCGGCGCCCTTCCATGTGACGCCGCGCGGCTTTGCCGGGCCGAACCTTTTGGCGATGATCCTGTTCGAGAAGTTCGCCCAGCACCAGCCGCTGAACCGGCAGAGCGAGCGCTATGCCCGCGAAGGCATCGACCTCAGCCTTTCCACACTGGCCGACCAGGTTGGCGCTTGTGCCGCGGCGCTCAAGCCGGTGCACGCGCTGATCGAGGCGCATGTGCTTGCCGCCGAGCGTCTGCATGGCGATGACACGACCGTGCCGATTCTGGCGAAGGGCAAGACCGATACTGGGCGCATCTGGGCC
>NZ_RZTF01000567.1:0-2635 GCF_004023175.1 Mesorhizobium sp. M7A.F.Ca.MR.362.00.0.0 | reverse complement strand
CATCTGGACCTATGTCAGGGATGACCGGTCGTTCGGCGGAACATCGCCGCCGGGAGCACTCTACTATGCCTCGCGCGATCGGCGGCAGGAACATCCCGAGCGTCATTTGCGGAGCTTCACCTGCATTCTGCAGGCCGATGCCTATGGCGGTTACAATCCGCTGTTCAAGATGGACCGTGACCCCGGCCCGCTGACCCAGGCGCTGTGCTGGGCGCATGCGCGCCGCAAGTTCTTCGTGCTTGCCGACATCGCCACGAATGCCAAGCGTGGAAAGAACGCCGCGCCGATCTCGCCGATCGCGCTTGAGGCGGTCAAACGCATCGACGCCTTGTTCGATATCGAGCGCGAGATCAACGGGCTTTCCGCAGGCGAACGTCTGGAACGCCGGCAGGAAAGCCGTCTTCTCGCCACCGAACTTGAGGCCTGGATGCGGGCAGAGCGGGCAAGACTGTCGCGCAGCTCTCCGGTCGCCGAGCCAATCGACTATATACTGAAGCGCTGGGAAGGGTTCACGACCTTCCTCGGCGATGGCCGGATTTGCCTGACCAACAACGCGGCCGAACGCGCGCTGCGTGGTTTTGCTCTCGGCAGAAAAGCTTGGTTGTTCGCGGGCTCCGATCGCGGTGCCGATCGGGCTGCCTTCATGGCGACGCTGATCAACACCGCCAAGCTCAACGACGTCGATCCGCAGGCTTGGCTTGCCGACGTCCTCTCCCGCATCGCCGACACGCCGATCACACGGCTCGAGGGCCTGCTGCCATGGAACTGGCGGCCCGCTCGGGCGCTCATGGCGTCGGCCGCGTAAACAGCGCGCGAAACAGTTCCTTCGAGCGCCGAAGACCCTCGTCCGTCAATACCAAGGATTTTGCCTTGTTAACCGGGTCGGCAATCAATCCCTTCCGGTGAAGTCGATCCGTCACGTCCCAGTCAAAGCACTTCCAGGCGCACCGTTCATTGTGCAGGGTCAGCCAAAGCAGTGCCAGGACCGCATCATCGATCTTGTCGGTATCGATCTCCATCGCTGCAGCTTAACACAGACAGCACCGCCGCACCCAGACCGGATGGATACCAAAAGCCGGAAGCCGGTATCTCAATAATCGGATCGAACAGGATCACAGGCGTATCAAGCGCCGCATTCGATCCATGCTCGGCTTCAAGTCGCAGGCGAGCACCGTGGTTATCCTCTCCGGCATCGAGATGATCCATATGATGCGCAAGCGACAGGCGCGGTATGCCTACAATCCCAGTCCATCGATCGCCGAGCAGTTCGACATCCTCGCCGCCTGACGGACAGGCCGAAATGGCCGTTCACTATCCCATTTCCAAGTTTGCGACAGAGCCTGTATCGACGTGTCATATGAAGCGGTCCGGCGGGCAAAGCAGAAGTTCTGACCGAGAGCCAGAAACCAAATTAGTCAATCACGAAAGCCCTGGGGCTATTCGTTGCGCTCACGTTCAAGAAGAGCCGGTTGCTGCTGCTCCACCCGACAACCCGACACCCCGTGGACCGTTAACCGCAGAAATTTCTGACAGGCTCCACCCGAATCGCGGACCTCATCGAGGCGGCGGCGGCAGGATATATCCTGATGTAAATGTTCCAAAATTAAAATTTTGGGACATTTACATCTAGGATTAAATGATAGTTTTTAATGATCTCGGTGCTAAGAATAAGAAACGACTTTCCGAAAATTTGTTAGAGTGTAGAGTCAGATTATCCAATTGCCAATATCCTGGCGCATTTGATTGCTCTAGATATGGCATATCAATGGCGATCATTGCGATCAACGAGTTATAGTCATAGGCTTTATAGCGCATAACGCTGCGATCCATTTATACATCAAATTGGTTAATTGAGCGTAAAGAACATCATAATTAGTAATAATCCTGGCCTTTTATTTGAATAAAGTGCAGCACAACAACATGCATTTCCTCGATTGCAAAGCAGAACGAAGAAATGGAAACGAAAATAACAATACAACAAATACAACGAAATCAAAGACAATTAAGGAGGAAATGGTATTTCTACGATGATCCAGGAATAACATTAGCGTATAGTGGCGAGGGTTGCGCCACTAATCCCAACCAGATGCGCTCGGCCAGTCAGTGGCGGGCGTAGAGGAGGGCCAAATCATCTGTCCGTGGGCGACGATGTCGAAGTGCCCCCTTGTTATACAGCGGGTCCATACACCGTTTCCTTCGGAAGTGAACTGGCTAGTGGGAAAGATGGCGAGGAAAGACTTGATATGTTCACGCTCGACTGTACTGCACCATCGGTCGTGGTACTTACTAGCTATAGATTTAGAAGTGATGACCTCATTGTATGGCCAGAGGTCCATCGCCAGCACCACCCCAGGAAAATATTTAGTTGGGACTGCTTCTAAGTTCCTGTGTTCA
Source organism: Mesorhizobium sp. M7A.F.Ca.MR.362.00.0.0 (assembly GCF_004023175.1). Lineage (NCBI taxonomy): Bacteria > Pseudomonadati > Pseudomonadota > Alphaproteobacteria > Hyphomicrobiales > Phyllobacteriaceae > Mesorhizobium > Mesorhizobium sp. M7A.F.Ca.MR.362.00.0.0. The sequence continues at coordinate 241 of NZ_RZTF01000567.1, read as the reverse complement.
ACACAGGATTCTACCACATCTGTGGGCAAAAAGACATACAAGAGGGGGGGGTTTGGAGCACAAACAGGGACGCGTTCAAGTTCGATAGGTTCACAATAGCCAAAGAGTGGAGTTTCTGTCATGCAGGGCCCCGTTTCCAATGCAGTAAAATTTTTTGGAGGAAGTCCCTTAGCTTGTTCATAAGCCCGCGCCTCAGCCACCCAATTGACCTGAGCCTTCATGACCCGCTTGAGGTAAGCAC
>NZ_RZTF01000566.1:0-3017 GCF_004023175.1 Mesorhizobium sp. M7A.F.Ca.MR.362.00.0.0 | reverse complement strand
GGCCTGCACCATGCCGATGTCGAATGTGCCGCAGGCCATGAACGGCAGCGCTGCGCCGGACACATCCTGATGCGTCGTTCGCTCCAGTATTTTGCGCGCATTCGGCCCCGTCAGCAGGAAGCCGCTCATCGTGTCGGAGAGGTCGTCGACGGTGACGCCTTCAGCCGCATGGCTCTCGAACCAGCGCATGTGGAATTCCCGGAGATAGTAGGAGCCCATCAGCCAATAGCTGCCGCCGCCCCAGTTGAAGACGGTGAGGTCGCCCTTCAGCCGTCCGTCACGACCGAGCATCGGCGCCAGGCCGGCCCGCCCCGGCTTCGGCAGCCTGCAGGCGAGCAGCCGGTCGAGCCAGGCTTCCGCACCTGGCCCCGCCACCGCATAGCGCGAATAGGCCGAGATATCGACGAGACCGGCGGCGCGCCGCACCTGCAGCGCCTCGTCGCCGACGATGTCGAAGGCGTTGGAGCGCCGCAGCGTCGTGTTCTCGGCAAATTCCATCGGCGCGAAATAGGCCGGGATTTCCAGTCCCCAGGAAGCCGTCCATTCGCATCCCGCGGCCGTCATGCCGTCATAGGCGCCGGGGCGTTTCAGCGGCCGGCCGGCGGGCAGCCGTTCATTGGGAAAGGTCATGACGAAGCGGCGCGAATAGAACTGGCGCGTCGTCTGCCTGAGATATTCCCGGTTGGCGGCGAAGGCGCCGTAGCGAGCGATGTCCATGCCGAAGATGTCGGCCTGCGGTTCGCCGAAAATCATCCACTCGGCCAGCGACTTGCCGACGCCGCCGCCCTGGCTGAAGCCGGCCATGACGCCGCAGGCAACCCAGTAGTTCCTCAGCCCGCGCACCGGCCCGACAATCGGATTGCCGTCCGGCGTGAAGGTGAAGGCGCCGTTGATCCATTTGCGGATGCCGGCCGTCGCCAGGCAAGGAAAGCGCTCATGCGCCTTGGCGAGTTCGGGGCTGATGCGACCGATGTCTTCCGGGATCAGCTCGATGCCGTAGTCCCACGGCGCGCCATCCATGTTCCAGTGCTTCGGGTTCTGCTCATAGACGCCAAGCAGCACGCCCTTGCGCTCCTGCCGCAGGTAGGAGAAGCCGTCGAGATCGACCGCGATGCCGATTTCCCGGTCAAGTGCTGCGATCTCGGGAATGTCTTCGGTGATGAAATAATGGTGCTCCATCGGCGTCACCGGCAGGTCGATGCCGGCCATGCGGCCGAGCTGCTTTGCCCACAGCCCGCCGGCATTGACGACATGCTCGGCGATGATGGTGCCCTGCTCCGTGACGACATCCCAGCGACCGTCGGCGCGCGGCTTCAACTCGACCACCCGGTTGCGCAGGATGATGTCGGCGCCGCGCTTTTTTGCAGCGCCGGCATAGGCGTGCGTCGTGCCGTACGGGTCGAGATGGCCTTCGTTGGAATCATGCAGGCCGCCAAGCACGCCGGTGACGTCGACGATCGGGCAGATCGCCTTGATCTCGTCGGGCGTGACAAGGCGCGCGGTCTCGATGCCAACCGACTGGAACACCGCCCAGGCCGATTTCAGCCACTCCCAGCGCGCGGGATCGCTGGCGATGTTGACGCCGCCGGTCATGTGCAGGCCGATATCCCAGCCGGATTCGGCCTCGATCTCGCGGTAGAGATTGATGGTGTAGTCCTGCAGCGCCGCCACGTTGGGGTCGGCGTTGAGCGCATGGAAGCCTGCCGCCGCGTGCCAGGTCGAACCGGCCGTCAGTTCGGCGCGCTCGATCAGCGCCACATCGCTCCAGCCAAATCGCGTCAGATGATAAAGGACGGAGGCCCCGACCACGCCACCCCCGATGACGACTGCGCGGTAGTGCGACTTCAAGGCTTCCCCTCCACGGTTAGTCCGAAGGCTGGAGCATATATGCACTGGACATAAGTGTCTAGTGCCGCCCGCGCGCATCGTTTTTCGTCGACCGCCGGCATGCACTGCGCGCTGTCACGCAAGCATCATGTTCGCGCCGTAGACCGCGTTTCGGGGAGGCTTGCGCGGCATCATCGATGTCGCACCTCTTTCAGTTTTTCGTCCCGCGGCCGCTCCGGCACATCCGTCACAAAGAGGATTATCCATGAAACACCTATATCGAACCGCGTCGCTCGGCGTCGCGCTGGCCTTGTTCACCGCCTTGACGCCGGCGCTCGCCGACAGCACCGCGACCGTCGGCGGCACGAGCTTTGTCAACAAAGGGCTGGTCGGCGTCGGCCGCATCCCGGCCGCTCAGCGCGACAAGTTCGGCGAGACGTTTGGTTCGGGCTCGGGCATGTCGATCGACACATCAGGCTGGACGCATGAGGCCGCCGGCTACAAAGGTTCGCTCTGGCTGCTGCCGGATCGCGGCTACAATGTCGTCGGCACCACCGACTACCGGCCGCGCCTCAACACCGTCGCCATCGAGTTTACCCCGGTGGCACCAGGTGCGGCACCTGCTGCCGGCCAGCAGCAGACCGGCGTCAAGGCAACGCTCGCCGACACCATGCTTCTCACCGACGACAAGGGGGCTGATGCCACAGGCCTCGATCCGCTCAACGGCGTGCGCGCGGCAAGCGGCGACATGCCGATCCTGCCGCAAGCCGACAATGGCAAGCTGGCGCTCGACAACGAGGCGATCGTGCGGCTGCCCGATGGTTCGATGTTCATCTCCGACGAATACGGCCCGAACATCTATCGGTTTTCCGCCGACGGGCATCTGCTGTCGGCAACCCAGCCACCGGCTGCGCTGGTGCCGATGCGCCACGGCACGCCGAACTTCGCCTCGGACAATCCGGGACCCGGTGCCGCCGAGCCCGATCCGAAGGATCCCGACACCGGCCGCCAGAACAATCAAGGCCTCGAAGGCATGGCGATGACGCCCGACGGCAAGTTCCTGATCGCCGTGCTGCAGTCGGCGGCCAGGCAGGACGGCGGCGATTCCGGCTCGACCCGCCAGAACACCAGGGCGCTGGTCTATGACGCGTCCGACCTCGCCCACCTCAAATTGGCGCACGAATATGTCG
>NZ_RZTF01000565.1:0-3030 GCF_004023175.1 Mesorhizobium sp. M7A.F.Ca.MR.362.00.0.0 | reverse complement strand
CCTAGGGTCTGCGCCGCGTCGCTTCGCTCCTTGCTTCGCCCTAGGATGACGAAGATGTAGGGGTGGCCGCCGCTCAACGCGAGCGGATAAACTCCGCGAAAACATTCAGCGCGTCATACATCGCCTGCCGGTTCGCCAGCTCGGCTAGGATGGCCTCCACCTCCGACGGCTTCTTGCCGAGCAGGGCAATCTCCAGCACGTCGTCGCAAAGCGCGAACGACATGGTGCGCATGATCTCGGCCAGTGCGGCGCGGGCGAACAGCGAGCGCGGCGAGGCGTGTGCCAGCATGGCGGGCTTGGCGACAGCGGCATCGCGCGAGACCAGCCAGTCGAGCGCGTTCTTCAGCCCGCCCGGCACGCCATGGGCATATTCCGGACAGGAAACGATCAGGCCGTCGGCTCGGCTGACGGCATCGATCAGCTTGGAGGCTTCGAGCGGTGTCCGCTCGCCTTCATCGTCGGGATTGAAGATCGGTAGACGGCCGAGCCCGTCACGGACGGTGACGCGGCAGCCGGACGGCGCTTCGCGCGCCAGTGCGGCGATCAGCGCCGAATTTGTGGAGGCCGCGCGCAGGCTGCCGGAAATGGCAAGGATGTTCAGCAAGGTATGGAATCAGTCCAGACGCGAATCGCGTCCGGAAAGCTACCACATCGTCTTCTTGTATTCCTCGTCGAGCCAGCGATCGGTCGCCTCGGCGGAATCGGCAACCGCCAGCTGATCGCGCATGATCTGGCCGAGCGTCGGCAGCGTCGCGCGGTCGTACCAGGTTTCCGGCTTCCACAAATCCGAGCGCATGAAGGCTTTTGCGCAGTGCATGTAGGCGGCCTTGACGCTGACCACGACGACGCTTTGCGGCTCCCTGCCGTCGACGGCGAGCCGTTCGCGCAAATTTGCGTCGACGGTGATGCGGGCATCGCCGTTGACGCGCAGCGTCTCGTTCATGCCGGGAATGAGGAAGAGCAGCCCGACCGAGGGATTGAGGAGGATGTTCTCCAGCGTGTCGAGCCGGTTGTTGCCGGGCCGGTCGGGAATGGCGATGGTGGTGTCGTCGAGAACGGTGGCAAAGCCCGGCTTGTCGCCCTTCGGCGTCACGTCGGCGTTGCCGGCACCGTCGGACGAGCCGATCAGCACGAACGGGCTCTTGCCGATGAAGGAGCGGCAATGGCCGTCAAGTTTTTTCAGCTCCTTGCGGATAGAACCGTCGGTCGGCCGTGGCGTCTTGTAGATCGTCCTCAACTGGTCGCGCGTGGTGATGAATTCCATGTCCCTCTCCCCAGAACGGTTCATTGTTGAACGAACGCAGAACCGCTGTTTCCCTTTGTTTTGACGCAGCTCCGGACACTTTCCTGAAACTGCTCTATTTCCCGGCCTTCTCTTCTTTGCCGGCCTTGTCCTCGAGCGAATGACGCAGGATCAGCGGCATCTGGCTGAAGGTGAACAGAAGCGTGATCGGCATGATTCCCCAGACCTTGAAAGTAACCCAGGCATCGGTGGAAAAATTGCGCCACACCACCTCATTGACGATGGCCAGGAACAGGAAGAACAGGCCCCAGCGGAAGGTCAGTTTCCGCCAGCCTTCGGCGTCGAGGCTGAAGGCTGAATCGAAGACATAGCCAAGCAGCGACTTGCCGAAGTAGAGGCCGCCGAGCAGCACGCCGCCGAACAGCGTGTTGACGATGGTCGGCTTCATCTTGATGAAGATGTCGTCCTGCAGATAGAGCGTCAGCGCGCCGAAGATGAAGACGACCACGCCCGACACCATCGGCATGATCGGCAAGGTGCGGGTGAGCAGCCACGAGGCGATCAGGGCGATTGCCGTGGCGGCCATGAACAGCCCGGTGGCGACGAAAATCGGCCCGCCGAACTCGGCCAGAACAGGGAATTTCTGCACCAGCCATCCGCCGCGCGCATTGGCGAAGAAGAACACCATCAACGGCCCAAGCTCCAGCACCAGCTTGAGCAGCGGATTGACGCCTTCCTTCTTCTGCTTCTGCGGGTCCGACGGATCGCGTTCGAGAATGGGTGGGTTCATGGAATCTCTTTCTTGCGCATGATCTGATCCAAAAAGTCTGCACCTTTTTGGGACATGCTTGTTAGGCTACTCCAGCGATCGCCCTGGCGAATTCGCTTGCTGAGAACGGTTCGAGGTCGTCGACCTGTTCGCCGACGCCGATGAAATAAACCGGCAATTTGTGCTTTGCCGCGATCGCCACCAGAATACCGCCGCGTGCCGTGCCGTCCAGCTTGGTCATCACCAGGCCGTTGACACCGGCGATATTGCGGAAGATCTCGACCTGGTTGAGCGCGTTCTGGCCGGTGGTGGCGTCGACTGTCTGCAGCACGGTGTGCGGCGCTTCCGGGTCGAGTTTGCCAAGCACGCGGACGATCTTTTCGAGCTCCGCCATCAGTTCGGTCTTGTTCTGCAGGCGGCCGGCGGTGTCGATGATCAGCACGTCGGAACCGGCCTCCCTGGCCTTCTCGAAGGCGTCATAGGCGAGCCCTGCGGCATCGGCGCCGATCTTGGAGGCGATGACCGGCGATTTCGTCCGCTCGCCCCAGATCTTCAGCTGCTCGATCGCAGCGGCGCGGAAGGTGTCGCCGGCGGCGAGCATCACCGACAGGCCGCCATCGGTGAGCTTGGCGGCGAGCTTACCGATCGTGGTGGTCTTGCCGGTGCCATTGACGCCGACCACCAGAATGACATGCGGCTTGTGCGAGAGATCGAGCTCCAGCGGCATGGCGACATGGGTCAGCACTTTTTCCACCTCGGCGGCCATGATGGCGCGGACCTCGGTGTCGGAAACGTCCTTGCCGTAGCGGCTGGCGGCCAGCGCGTCGGTAACGCGCAAGGCCGTCTCCATGCCGAGATCGGCGCGGATCAGCACATCCTCGAGGTCCTGCAGCGTCTCCTCGTCCAGCTTGCGCTTGGTGAAGACGCCGGCAATGTTGCCGGTGAGCTCCTTGGAGGAGCGGGCAAGCCCGTCCTTCATGCGCTGGAACCAGGAGCGCCTCGGCGCCGGCTCCGGCGC
>NZ_RZTF01000564.1:0-3039 GCF_004023175.1 Mesorhizobium sp. M7A.F.Ca.MR.362.00.0.0 | reverse complement strand
CACGGAAACTGCAGGATCTGCTGGGCATGTGCCGCAGGACGACGGTGAGGCGCTGCGCAAGCAATCAGCGGCCTTGGGCGTCGACCCGTCTCGCTGACGGAATGGAACCTACCGGCAATTCGGCCGGCCGAGTTACCAGCCGGCCGGATTGCAGCCTTTATTCGGCTGCCTGCAGGTTGATCTTGCTTTCCGCCATTTCGGTGAGCTTGCGATCGGTCGCCTGTTCTTCCTTGAGATTCTTGGCTAGCACATTGGCGCAGTCGGTGCGGCCGAGTTGCTTGGCCCAGGCGATGAGCGTGCCGTAGCGGGTCATCTCATAGTGTTCGACGGCCTGCGCCGAAGCAATCAGCGCCGCGTCGAGAACCTCCTTGTCATCGACATCACCGCTCACATCGTCGGCCTCCTCGAGAATGCCGTCGATTGCCGGACAGTTGACCTCCTTGGTCTTGACGCCATGCAACTCAAACACCTGTTCGACGCGCTCGATATGGCCCCTCGTCTGGTCGAGGTGTTTTTCAAATCCGGCTTTCAATTGCGGGTCGGTTGCCTTGTCGATCATCTTCGGCAGCGCCTTCTCGATCTGCTTTTCGGCGTAATAGATGTCGCGCAGCGTGTGCACGAAGAGATCGTCGAGTGTCTTGATGTCCTTCGAAAAGAAGCCCATGGCCTTACCTTTCATTGCACCTGGTGTGGATTTCGGCGACGGGGTTTGCCGCCAGCAAGACCGGGACGGTTCCCGGCTTGTCTGGTCAACGTACCGGCGCCGAAGGAGTTCCTGATTTCCGAGGGCGAACCGTCCCCTTCTCCAGACCTGTGATCCGGTCGGTGGGGAGCCTTTGTCTCGATCACACGTTCTAGCCGCAGGGCAACCGGAACGAGAAGGTCGGCGGAATGTATTTCATGGCATTGGCGACAGACTATGACGGTACGCTGGCTCATGATGGGATCGTCGCCAGGAAGACGCTCGCTGCACTTGAGCTGTTCAAGAAAAGCGGCCGCAAGCTGGTTCTCGTCACCGGGCGTGAACTGCCCGATCTCAAGCGCGTCTTTCCCGAGCTTAGCCTCTTCGACAAGGTCGTCGCTGAGAATGGCGCGATGATCTACACGCCGGCAAGCGAGGAAGAACGGGTGATTGCCCCATCGCCCGAGCCCAAATTCGTCGCCAGATTGAAGAGACAGGGCGTCAAGCCGCTTTCGGTCGGGCAATCGATCGTCGCAACCTGGGAACCCCATCAGGCGACCGTGCTCGATATCATCAAGAAGATGGGTCTCGAACTGGAAATCATCTTCAACAAGGGCGCGGTGATGATCCTGCCGAGCGGCATCAACAAAGCCACCGGGCTCGCTGCGGCCCTTCAGGACCTTCGGCTTTCGCCGCACAACGTCGTCGGCGTCGGCGATGCCGAGAACGACCACGCGTTCCTGCAGGCCTGTGGCTGCAGCGCCGCCGTCGACAATGCAATTCCGGCGGTCAAGGATACAGCCGACCTGGTCATGCGTGGCGCCCGCGGTAAGGGCGTGGAGCAATTAATCGCAAAGCTGATAAAGCGTGATCACGCGATAGTGCCGAAGCGCCATGACGGCATCGTTCTTGGATCGTCTGGCGGCGATGATGTCTACCTGTCGCCGAGCGACACGATCCTCATTGCCGGGAGTTCCGGCATCGGTAAATCCACCTTGGCCACCGCGCTGACGGAACGCTTCGTCGAAAGTGGTTTTCAGTTCTGCGTCTTCGATCCCGAAGGCGACTATGACGGCCTCGAAGGCGCCGTTCGCCTGGGAGACGGCTCAAGCGCGCCGACAAAGGCGCAGGTGCTGGATCTGATCGCCAAGGCCGACAGCAACATTGTCGTCAATGGATTGGCCCTGCGCGTCGACGAGAGGCCGGATTTCTTTGCCGACCTGCTGCCTGGCCTGAGCAGTTTCCGCCGGCGCACCGCGAGACCGCACTGGCTCGTCATCGATGAAGCGCACCATCTTCTGCCCAAGCGGCGCGACGATACGCGGGCGGTCCTGTCATTGGAATTGCCGGGCACAATCCTGATCACCGTTCACCCCGAGGCGATCTCGACAGACGCCTTGCGCCTTGTCACAGCCATCATTGCGCTTGGCCCCAAGGCGAAGGACGTGGTGAAGGTCTTCTGCAAGGAAACTGGCATTGAGCCGCCAAAGGACATTCCAACGCCCAAAGGCGCGCGCGTGCTGTTCTGGCGGCCGCAGTCGGGCAAGAAAGTCAAGACGGTCAAGGTGGTCGAACCACGTCAGTCACTCAAGCGGCACAGCCGGAAATATGCCGAAGGCCAGCTCGACGAAGCCGGCAGCTTCTATTTCCATGGCCCTGACAATGCGATGAACCTCAGGGCTCACAATCTGATGATCTTCGCTCAGATCGCCGAGGGGATAGACGACAAGACCTGGGAGTTTCATTTGCGCACCGGCGACTATTCCAAATGGTTCCGACATCAGATCAGGGACAAGGATCTGGCGCGCGAAACCGCCGAGGCGGAAGAGGACAAGACCCTGTCGGCGCAGGATAGCCGCAAGCGGGTGCTTGACGCTGTACGCCGCCGTTACACGGCTCCGGCCACAGCCCCGGAGTGACACTCGAGAGCCAAGGCAACTAAGCTATCGCTGCACGCGAAAACTTTTTCAGTCAGGCAACGCCGCCACCGCGACAATTTCAACGACGATGTCGGCTTGTGAAGCCCCTCCTCTCAGAGCTCTCGATTGTCAGCCTATCAAATCATCTATTCTGATCGGCAGATCGCGAATGCGCTTGCCGGTGGCATGATAGACGGCACTCGCCACGGCAGCAGCCGTTCCGACATTGCCGAGTTCGCCCAAGCCCTTGACGCCGGCAGGATTGACCTGGTGGTCGATTTCGGGGACCAGGATAACGTCGACCTGTTTGATGTCGGCGTTGACCGGCACCAGATAGTCCTGCAGGTCGCGATTGACGTAGCGCGCGTGTCGCTGATCGATTTCCGTGGCCTCGTGCAACGCTTGGCCGATGCCCCAGATCATGCCACCCATCAACTG
>NZ_RZTF01000563.1:485-3076 GCF_004023175.1 Mesorhizobium sp. M7A.F.Ca.MR.362.00.0.0 | reverse complement strand
TCACCAAGCATTTCTCGGGCGTCACCGCGCTCAGCGACGTCTCGCTCGATATCCGCCCCGGCGAGATACTCGGCCTGCTCGGCGAAAACGGGGCCGGCAAGTCGACGCTCTTGAAAATCCTCTCGGGCGTCATGCCGCCGTCGGGCGGCCGCATCACTTTCGACGGTGCCGATTATCATCCATCCAGCCCGCAGGATGCCAAGCGGCTCGGCATCGTCACCATCTACCAGGAGCTCAGCCTGATCCCGACGCTGACGGTGGCGGAAAACATCTTTATCGGCCGCGCGCCGACCGGTCCGCTCGGGCTGGTCAGTTGGAGGCGGATGGAGCAGGACTCCCGCACGATCATCGCCCGCGTCGGTCTCTCCATCGATCTGATGACGCCGGTGTCGGCGCTGTCGGTGGCCGAACAGCAACTGGTCGAGATTGCCCGCGCCCTGTCGCTGAAAAGCCGGCTGATCATCATGGACGAACCGACCTCGGCGCTGACCGAGACCGAGGTGCAGCGGTTGCTCTCGATCATGGACCGGCTGCGCAAGGACAAGGTCGCCATCATGTTCGTCACCCACCGGCTGGAGGAAGCCTCCGCCATCTGCGACCGCATGACGGTGCTGCGCGATGGGCGGCTGGCCGGGCATCTCAACCGTGAGGGTGGACCGATCGCCCTGCCCAAAATCATCGAGAAGATGGTTGGCCGCGCGGCGTCCGAGCTCTATGCCCGGCCGGCGCAGCGCGCGGTGGCCGGCGATGTCGTGCTGTCGGTGCGCGGCCTGCGCACCGTGCGCGATCCCGAAGCGCCGCACGCCATCGTGCTCGACGGCGTCGACATCGACCTCAAGGCCGGTGAAATCCTCGGCGTTGCCGGGCTTGTCGGCTCGGGCCGCACCGAGCTGGCGCGCGCCATCTTCGGCGCCGACCGTATCGCGGCCGGCACCATCACGCTCGATGGCAAGCCGATCGCCCCGGCATCGCCCGCAGACGCCATTGCGCTCGGCATCGGCCTGCTACCGGAGGATCGCAAGCACCAGGCGATCTTTGCCGCGCTGGGCATCCTGCCGAATTTCTCCATCGCTTCGCTGGGCAGCTTCAGCAACGGTTTCGGCTTCATGGCCGAGCGGCGCGAGCGCGATGCGCTGTCCGGGTTTCGCAAAATGCTGTCGATCCGCATGGCTTCGGCCGAGCAGGCGATCGAAGGCCTGTCGGGCGGCAACCAGCAGAAGGTGATCCTGGCGCGCTGGCTGGCGCGCGATCCGAAAGTGCTGATCGTCGACGAGCCGACGCGCGGCGTCGATGTCGGCGCCAAGACCGAGGTGCACCAGATCCTGGTGCAGCTTGCGGCGCGCGGCATTGCGGTGATGATGATTTCGTCCGAGCTGCCCGAGGTGCTTGCAGTGTCGGACCGCATCGTCACCATGCGCCGGGGCCGCATCACCGGCCAGATGCCGGGCGTCGAGGCAAACGAGGAAAGACTGATGGAACTGATGGCACTCGACCGCAAGGAGACACTATGAGCGTGGCGGGGGAACAGGATCAGCGCGGCGGCATCAACTTCGCGCGGCTTTTGATGAGCTTCGGGCCGCTGCTGTTCCTGGTGGCGCTGATCATCGTCTTCACCGTGCTGAAGCCGAGCTTCATGGACCCGATCAATTTGTTCAACATCACAAGGCAGATCTCGATCACCGGGCTGATCGCGCTCGGCATGACCTTCGTCATCCTCACCGCCGGCATCGACCTGTCGGTCGGTTCGCTGCTCGCCTTCTGCGGTATGGTCGCCGCCGTGGTCGCCAAGGGTGGCTCCGCCAACACGCTGTCGCTGTCGACGAGCGGTACGCAAGGGTTCGGCTGGTTCGCAGCGCTCTTGGCCGCCGTCGTTGTGGGCGCTGCCGCCGGCGGGGTGCAGGGGCTTGTCATCACCCGGCTGAAAGTGCCGCCCTTCGTCGTCACGCTGGGCGGGCTGACGGTGTTTCGCGGGCTGACGCTGACCATCTCAAACGGCGGCCCGATCTCGGGCTTCGACGCCTCGATGCGCTGGTTCGGAACCGGGCTGATCGGCCCCGTGCCGGTGCCGGCGCTGATCTTCGCCGCGGCCGCCATCCTGTGCCACATCGTGCTGCGCTACACGCGTTACGGGCGCGCTGTCTATGCCGTCGGCGGCAATGCCGAGGCGGCAAGGCTGTCGGGCCTGCGCGTCGACCGCATCCTGGTCTCGGTCTATGTCATCGTCGGCTTCTTCGCCGGGCTTGCCGCTTTCGTGCTGTCGGCCAGGCTGAACTCCTCCGAAGCAGTCGCCGGTATTGGCTACGAGCTGACGGTCATCTCGGCCGTCGTCATCGGCGGCACCTCGCTGTTCGGCGGCATCGGCTCTGTCGGCGGCACGGTGGTCGGCGCGGCCCTCATCGGCGTGCTGCAGAACGGGCTGCAGTTCAACAACGTCTCGTCCTACACGCAAAGCATCGTCATCGGGCTCATCCTGATCCTGGCGGTGGCGTTTGATCGGTGGCTGAAGTCGCGGGTGAGAAGGTGAGGCGGTGAGGGGCGAAGGGAGATGTTAACACCCAGGCGCCCCCCTCTGCCCTGCCGGACATCTCCCC
>NZ_RZTF01000563.1:0-424 GCF_004023175.1 Mesorhizobium sp. M7A.F.Ca.MR.362.00.0.0 | reverse complement strand
GGGGGGAGATCGGATGTCATGACCTCTTTCGCTAATTTTCAACGTTGGAGAGAAAGCGGCGAGGACGAAGCTGCTGATCTCCCCACTTGAGGGGGAGATGTCCGGCAGGACAGAGGGGGGCGCCTCGCTCTGCCCCTGGCAGGAGACCCCACCCCTTTCCTTGCAAAACAATCATGCTTTGCTAGAAAGGTTTTGGCGGGTGGCATCGTGAGAGAACCTCATGTTTGCCGATATCATCAGACCGATCACCCTAGGTTTTTCGCTGCTGCGGCGGTTCTGGCTGCAACTCGTGGCACTCGTGCTGGCCGGCGTGCTGGTCGGCGATCTCCTCATGCAGCTCGCGGCGAAGGTGGCGCTGGCCAATCACTTCGCCGGGCGCGGCTGACATAGGCGCGCGCCGGCTGGACCCGCCAGCGCCCGGCAT
>NZ_RZTF01000562.1:0-3088 GCF_004023175.1 Mesorhizobium sp. M7A.F.Ca.MR.362.00.0.0 | reverse complement strand
GCCTCCAACATGGAAGCCCGAGCCGATCGAGGAACCCGAACCGGAAAGGCTCCCGGACGAGACCCCGCTGCCCAATCCCGACGAGAATGAAGAGCCTCCCATCCACGCGAAGGGGAGTTTCTTTATCGCGGGGCAAAGCACACCTTCGGACGGCTAACGATCGATCTCGCCAAACACGATGTCGAGCGATCCGATGATGGCGGCAACGTCGGCGATCATGTGCCCTCGAGACAGGAAATCCATCGCCTGCAGATGGGCGAAGGATGGCGCGCGTATCTTGCACCGGTAAGGAACATTGCCCCCGTCGGAAACCAGATAAACACCGAATTCTCCCTTTGGCGCTTCAACCGCGGCGTAGACTTCTCCGGCCGGCACGCGATGCCCCTCGGTATAAAGTTTGAAATGCTGGATGGTCGCCTCCATCGAGCGTTTCATCGTGGCGCGCCGCGGCGGCGTGATCTTCTGGTTTGGAAGCGCGACCGGCCCCTGGCCTTCGGGTGACCGCAGTTTTTCCAGGCATTGCTTCATGATCCGCACCGACTGGCGCATCTCCTCCATGCGGACCAGGTAGCGGTCATAGCAGTCTCCGTTCTTTCCGACGGGAATGTCGAAATCCATGTCCGGGTAACATTCGTATGGCTGTGCCTTGCGCAAATCCCATGCGGCGCCCGATCCGCGCACCATCACGCCGGAAAATCCCCAGGCCCAGGCATCCTCCAGCCCGATTACGCCCACATCGACATTGCGCTGCTTGAAGATACGGCTGCCGGTGAGCAATTCGTCGAGGTTGTCACAGACTTTGAGGAACGGATCGCAGAAAGCCCAGATGTCGTCGAGAAGCTTCGGAGGCATATCCTGGTGCACGCCGCCGATTCTGAAATAATTCGCATGCATGCGGGCGCCGGAGGCGCGCTCGTAAAAAACCATCAGCTTTTCCCGCTCCGCAAACCCCCAAAGCGGCGGCGTCAGCGCGCCGATATCCATGGCCTGCGTCGTGACATTGAGGAGATGCGACAGAAGCCGGCCGATTTCGCAAAAGAGAACACGGACGAGTTGTCCACGCTTTGGAACGCTGATTTCGAGCAGTTTTTCGGCAGCGAGGCAGAACGCATGCTCCTGGTTCATCGGCGCGACATAGTCGAGCCGGTCGAAATAGGGCAGCGCTTGCAAATAGTTCTTGTGCTCTATGAGTTTTTCGGTGCCGCGATGCAGTAAGCCAATATGCGGATCGGCACGCTCGACGATCTCGCCGTCCAGTTCGAGCACCAGCCGAAGAACACCGTGGGCCGAGGGATGCTGGGGCCCGAAATTGATGGTGAAGTTGCGAACGGCGGCTTCGACCATTGCTGCTCTCCGCGACTGTCGGGGCAAGGCGTGATGCGAATGGTTCGGCGCCTCAAGTCGTCGTCTGAATGATCAGCGTGAGGGTGCCATCGCCATCTATGTTTGCAGCGACAACCTGCGAGGAATTGAGCCCATTCGCCCTCAAGGCCGATGTCGCTTGAGGCGAAGCATCGACTGAGTTTTGCAGGCGTAGCAAATCTTCGGCGCTGGTCTGATTGATCACGGCATCCGCCTGCGCCTTGATTTCGTCAGGCAGATCCTCGACGGCGACAATGGCAACGCCGGTGAAATTCAAATCAGCAGAGCCTGGATCTGGCAGCGCCTGCTCCGGTTGCACTTCGCCCTGCGGTGGCGTCACCTGGGGAAGCTGCGGTCCAACAGTTTGGGCGTAGACGGGCTGAATGATGACCGCCCCGGAAAGTGCGACAGCTATCGTCAACATGCGCATGGTCGCTCTTTGCATCCTTCGAGGGAGATTTTGAAGAAACCCCCATGCTGAGCGATGGTTCCCGCGGGGCTGGTCACACTGGGCAATTTCGCGTCCACCCACCCTGGGAGACGCCGAACGAACCATGGCCAAGACGACGTCATATGGCTGTCTCCCAAACGGCTGAGCGGTTGCGTACGGAATCGTACCATCGATTGATCTGCACCTTGGACAGGACCAAAATAAAGCAGAGGTGACCATGGGAGGGAGCCGCATGAGCATCGCCAGATGGGCAATAAGACCTGTCGGTACCGCCAAGGCATTTCTGGCAGAGGAGCTTCGAAGTGCGCGATACGGCGACATCGTTTCGGTCAAAGCGGCGATAGAGGCCGCTCGCAGGAACGCGCCTTATTTGCAGGATACAGACGATGAGTTGATGGAGACGATCGTCGAGCTGGCACGGGAACTGGGGCTGGCCGTCCTTTTTGACTCTCGCGATTGACCGATGAGCCATGGCTGGAGGACTCACCGGTGGTTGAAGCGATTTGGTACGAAATCGACAATTGGCTCATGGCCGAAAATGCGCAATCATTGGGAAATGGGACGACGGCTGGACGACAAACTCGATTGCAAGGCTTGTGGGACTATCCAAATGGACATTCCCGACAACGCCAAGGAATCGACGCCAATTCATTGCAGCAATTGCGGCGCCTTTCTCGGCGAGTGGGGCGAATTGCAGGACGATTTCTACCGCCAGGCTCGCGGTACCGAGGCATTCGACTTGCGCAACGGAACCATTATCAAGAAGTAGCCCGCAACGACGCGGCCTCCGGATGACATCGGCAAATTCGCAAGGGGTTGGCAGATCTAGCCGACCTCGATGACCACCATCAGCCCGCCGCCGCCCTTCTCCTCGACATTGTTGTTCGTCGTGTGATGCGGGATGTGGCAGTGAATGAGCCACTTGCCCGGACGTAGCGCCTTCCACACGACGTCATAGCGCTGTCCCGGTCCGACATTGATGGTATCAGCTAGGAAGCGTGCCGAGGCAGAAAGCGTCTCACCGTCACGGGCGACGACCTCGAAGGGTCCGCCATGGATATGCATTGGATGGACGAAGCCGTTGTTGGTGCCGATGAAACGCACCTTCAGCGTCTCGCCCACCTTCATAGGAATGGTGTCGGTTGCGGGATAGGCTTTGCCGTTGATGGTGAAGAAGTTCGGCATGCCGCCTTCCATGGGCATCGACGGATAAGTCAGCCCATCGCGCACCAGCCATTCCTGAAGTTCGATGACATAGTCGTGGTCAGCCGGAAC
>NZ_RZTF01000561.1:2806-3089 GCF_004023175.1 Mesorhizobium sp. M7A.F.Ca.MR.362.00.0.0 | reverse complement strand
CGCATATCAGGCTCGACCGTGCCTTGCAGTTCCTGATTGGAGATCATTTGGCATGATCGCGCCCCGCAAGCCGGCGGCATTCCGCATCGAGCCGGAAGCCACATCAAGACAAACGCACCCACAACCGCGCCCCCAGGCCGATGCCCAGCGCAAACCGCGCGCGATGAAGACCGATGTCGCGATGGTCCTCCCGGCGGAAGTCGATGTCTTCGACGAGCCCGACATCATTGCCGCGGAGCCGCCACCGGCCATTGCCCCCAGGAAAAGCTCGCTGCTCGGCAGC
>NZ_RZTF01000561.1:0-2796 GCF_004023175.1 Mesorhizobium sp. M7A.F.Ca.MR.362.00.0.0 | reverse complement strand
GGCAGCATCTTCTTCGGCGCCTTTGGCGTGCTGGTTTCGCTGGCTGTCGGCTTGTGGACCGACCAGCTCATACGCGACCTCTTTGCGCGCGCCGAATGGCTGGGCTGGCTGGCCGCCGGCATGGCTGCCATCGCCGTGCTGGCGCTTGTGGTGATCCTGATTCGCGAATTCCTGGCGATCGCCCGTCTCGCCGAGGTCGAAAAGCTGCAGAAACGG
This sequence comes from Mesorhizobium sp. M7A.F.Ca.MR.362.00.0.0, assembly GCF_004023175.1. Taxonomy (NCBI): domain Bacteria; kingdom Pseudomonadati; phylum Pseudomonadota; class Alphaproteobacteria; order Hyphomicrobiales; family Phyllobacteriaceae; genus Mesorhizobium; species Mesorhizobium sp. M7A.F.Ca.MR.362.00.0.0. Next base: position 2,580 of record NZ_RZTF01000561.1, on the reverse strand, counting down.
GCGCTCGACGCAATCGAGCGTGACGATCCCAAGGCGGCACGATCGGTCGTCGACGAGCTGTCGGCCTTTGTCGCGGCCAAACCCGAGACCGCGGCCGGCCGGCGCGCGCTGGCCGAACTGCGCGGCGAAATCATCGACGGCGGCAATCTCGTGCGCCTGGCCGAGGCAGAAATTCTGGGCCCCCTCGATGCCAGGGCAAAGGTGATGATCCTCGAGGCCGCCAAACGCGTTTCGCTGGTGACGGCGGTCAGTCCACGCGCACTGGTCGATGTCGCCTATGTCGTATTCGAGGCCGGGCGGCTCATTCGCCGCCTGTCGGAGCTCTATGGCGGACGGCCCGGAACGCTGGGTTTCTTTCGCCTGGCGCGCAGCGTACTGGCGCATCTGGCGGTCACCGGCTCGATCGCGGTCGGTGACAGTTTCGTCCAGCAGATCGTCGGCCACGGCCTGGCCGCGCGCCTTTCGGCCAAGCTTGGCGAGGGCGTCGTCAACGGCATGATGACGGCGCGCATCGGCATCGCCGCGATGGAGACGGCGCGACCCCTGCCCTTCAGCGCCGCCAAGCGTCCCGGATTGGGCGACTTCCTCTCGGCGCTGACATCGTTCGCAACCAGGAAAGATGGTGAAACGACCCCATCCGGCAAGTGAGACGGGCTGGAGTGTCCGGACATTCGGAATCGTTACCGGACTGCTCTGCGGCGGCCCCTCGGTGACGAAGCATTAACCAATCTTGTTCATGGTCAGACGGGTTCCAAACAGCATCTTTGTTGCCGGGTGTCGTCGATGAAAAGCGTAATTCTATCCAGCGTCCTGCCCTTGGCAACGGTGATTGCGGCAGTCGTCGGCATTGCCGGAATGGCCTCTGCGGCGGAGCCGGACAAGCAGTTCTTCCAGTCCGCTGAAGGCAAGTGGATCGGTCCCGGCGAAATCGTCGCCGGCAAGTACAAAGGCACCAAGTTCAACTGCAGCTTTACCGGCTCGACGCCCGACGGCAAGGTCGGCATGTCGCTGGACGGCGGCTGCCGGGTTGGCATGTTTACCCAGCAGATGTCGGCCAAGATCGAGCGCAAGGGCCGTGAGGGCTACAAGGGCAGCTTTATGGGTGGCGCGACCGGTTCCGGCCTCGACATCATCGGCGGCAACGTCGTCGATCCCCGCAAAGTGGTCTTCACCATCAACCGCAACCAACTGCGCGGCGTCATGCAGGCTCGCATCCCTGACGACAATTCGATGACAGTGACCATTGCCGTGCGCGTCGACGACCAGTTGGTGCCGGTGATCGGCATGAGCCTGAAGCGCGTCGACGCAGTCGAAGTCGGCTCCATCGCGCCGAACTGAAAAAACCGAAAAAAAGGCGGCGACCCAACGGTCACCGCCCTCTCCCTTGACCCATCGAATCAGGCGCTTAGGCCTTGATCTCAAATCAGGGCGTTAGCCTTTGATTGTGGCCGTCAGTTCGTCATAGGCCTTGCAAGCGTCGGCCAATGTCGTAGCGCCCTGATACTTGGTTGTCACCGCCTGGACCTTGGCCGTCAGATCAGCCGCTTTGGACGGGTCCTTGGTAATCGCTTCCTGCAGCGCGGTAGCCATGTCCTGCGCCTTCTTGGTCGCGATTTCCGCCGTGCACTCGGGCGCCTTCGAGCAAGCCGAACCGGCAAGCACCGCCAGGCCGACGGCAACAAACAAAAACTTCTTCATGTCAGTCATCTCCTCAAAAAGGGCGCGACTTGATCGTCGATCACCCTCCAATGGCCGAAGCCGAGCGTCCTTAGCCTTCGATTGCGGCAAGATGCAACGTGTTCCCGGCCTCAACTTGTGTATCGCGCCTGCAACATCGGCGGCGGCCCGGATTCAGGCTATTTTATCAGCGGCAGCAAAGTTCAGCTGCGTGGCTGCAGCAGCGCCAAGACGGCGGTCGATGCGGCAAGGACAGCGGTCAGAGTCAAAGGCCCGGTCGCGCCATAGGTGTCCACGACATAGCCGCCGACAACCGCGCCGATGGTGATGGCAATTTGGAAAGAGGTGACCATCAGGCTGCCCGCTGCCTCCAGCGCATCAGGCGCCGCGCGCGACATATTGGTCGGCAGCACCACCGGCGCCATGCCAAAGGCGAAACCCCACAGCGTAACGAAGCCGAAGGCAACGCCGATATGCGAGCCCCAAAGCACCAAAGTAAGTGCCGCAACCGCCATCAACGCCGCGGTGACTGCGAGGGCCATGTGGATGTTGGTGTCGGCCATGCGGCCGCCGGCAACATTACCGATCACGGCAGCGATGCCAAACCCGAGCAGAGCCAGGGCAATCGGTCCGGTTGTAAGGAGTGTCACCTGTTCGAGGAAGGGACGCACATAGACCGAGCCGGCAAAATGCCCCGTCATCAGCAAAACAATGGCCAGCATGCCGAGTTGGATGCCGCGCCGCCGGGTCAGCCGAAATACATCTGCAAGGCTGTTGCTTGCCGTTGCAGGCAAGGTCGGCAGGCTGAGAAACTGCAGCAGCATGGCAAGCGCGGCCAGCCCCGCCGTCATGGCCATGGCACTGCGCCACCCTATCCAGTCACTGATCAACGCGCCCATAGAC
>NZ_RZTF01000055.1:14243-24425 GCF_004023175.1 Mesorhizobium sp. M7A.F.Ca.MR.362.00.0.0 | reverse complement strand
CTACTATGACAGCGGCAGCTACCAACTGGTTTTCCAAACCGCCGAGTTTCTCTGCATCACGCAGCCGGACCTCACTTTGAAGCCTGTGCTGGCAGAGAGCTGGGCGCCGAACGAGGATGGCAGCGTGTGGACCTTCAAGCTGCGCAAGGGCGTGAAATTCCACAATGGCGAGGATTTCAAGGCCGACGACGTCGTCGCGACCTTCGACCGGCTGGCCGATCCCAACGGCGCTTCCAACGCGCTTTCGGTGTTCAAAGGCCTTCTTTCGAAGGGCGGCACCCGGAAGGTCGACGACCACACCGTCGCCTTCCACCTCGATGCGCCGAATGGCAGCTTTCCCTATTCGGCGTCGATCGACAATTACAACGCCGTCATCCTGCCGGCGAGCTACAAGGGCGATTACGAAAAGACGTTCGAAGGCACCGGGCCGTTTCGGCTGGAGACCTACACGCCAAAGGTTGGCGCGACCTTCATCCGCAATCCCGACTATTGGGGCGAGAAGGCGCTGCCCGACCGGCTCGAATTCAAGTTCTACGGCGACGTGCAGCCGCGCATCCTGGCCCTGCAGGCCGGCGAAGTCGACATTCTCGATGCTGTTCCGCTCGATGTCAGCCAGGTCGTGCTGAACAGTCCTGATATCACCGTGTTGCGTGTCGCTTCGACCGCGCACCGCCAGTTGCACATGCGCTGCGATACCGGCCCCTTCACCGACAAGCGCGTGCGCCAGGCGCTGGCGCTGTGCATCGACCGCTCCAAGCTGGTCGACGGCTTGTGCCGCGGCATGGCGGCGACTGGCAATGACAGCCCGTTCGCGCCGGCCTTCCCGGCGACCGACAAGTCGGTGCCGCAACGCGTCCAGGACATCGCCAAGGCCAAGCAGTTGCTCGAGGCGGCGGGTCTCGCCGAAGGCTTCGACATCACGCTGACCACGCTGCGCTATTCCGACATTCCGGGCTATGCGCAATTGTTCCAGAATTTCGCCAAGGAGATCGGTGCGCGCATCTCGCTCAACATCGAGGACCAGGACAAATATTACGGCAAAGCGGTGTTCGGCCAGTCGGACTGGCTGGACAGCCCGCTCGGCATCACCGACTACGCGCATCGCAGCGTGCCCAACGTGTTCCTGAAGAGCCCGTTGGTCAGCGATGGCCCTTGGAACGCGGCGCATTTCAAGAGCCCGGCCTATGATGGCATGGTCGCCAGCTATCTCAAGGCGCTCGATGTCGGCGCGCAGCGCGCCGCCGCCTCCGACATCCAGAAATTGCTGCTCGACGAGACGCCTGTCATCTTCAGCTATTTCCCCGATCTGCTGGTGCCGGTGCGCAAGAATGTCAGCGGCCTTCCGCCGATCGCGGCCGGCCTGCTGCTCGACCGCGTGTCGTTGAGCTGATCGTGCGCCAGCGCCCGATGACAAAAGAAACAAAACGGGAGACTACCATTCGCAAGCCCCATCTGCGCGGCCGTGGGCCGCATTTTCCGCTGCTCGACACCATTGTGCAGTATGAATTCGAGCCGGGCTACATAGCCTTCACCATGCCGACGCAGAAGCGCCTGCGTGTGCAGGTGGGATCGATGACCGTGGCCGATACGACCAATGCCTTGGTGTTCTACGAATCCGATCACCTGCCGGTCTACTACTTCCCGATCGGCGACGTTCGCGAGGAATTCCTGCTGCCGAGCAAGACGACGACAGAGGACCCGTTCAAGGGCACAGCCACCCACTACTCGCTCAACACCGGCATCACGCTGGTCGAGGACGCGGCCTGGCGCTATCTCGATCCGATCAAGGGCTGTCCGCCGATATCGGACTACATGTCGTTCACCTGGAGCAAGATGGGCCACTGGTTCGAGGAGGACGAAGAAATCTTCGTCCACGCCCGCGATCCGTTCCGCCGGGTCGACTGCCTTCCGTCGTCGCGGCGCGTGCAGGTCATTCTCGACGGCGAACAGGTCGCCGATTCACGCCGCGGCGTGTTCCTGTTCGAAACCGGCCATCCGGTGCGCCACTATCTGCCGATCGCCGATACGCGGCTCGATATGTTCGCGCCCAGCCGCTACATTTCGCGCTGTCCTTACAAGGGCATCTCCAACTATTATCACGTGACGACCAAGGCCAAGCGTCACGAGAACCTGGTCTGGTATTATCCCGAGCCGGTGCACGAGGCGGAGCGCATCAAGGGGCTGGTCTGCTTCCACCACGAACTGGTCGACAAGATCCTGGTCGATGGCGTCGAAATCCCGAAGGAAGCCACGGCCGCGTCGAGCGGTTATTTCTGAGTATCGACGCCGCTTGAGCCATTTGCGCGCGGGCGCTTGATCGAAGCACGGCTCAGCGCATACCCTCCCTGGGCCAGGGAGGGCACTCGATGGATCTTTTCAAACTGAACGGCGATGTCGCGCTGGTCACCGGCGCCGGCAGCGGCATCGGCCAGGCAATCGCGATCGGACTGGCCGAGGCAGGCGCCGACGTCGCCTGTTTCGGCCATGCATCGAAGGGTGGGCTGGACGAAACCGCGCACCGGATCACGGCGCTCGGCCGCAAAGCGCTGGTGCTGACCGGTACAGTGACATCGCAGAGCGATCTCGCGACGGCGATCGATCGCGTCGAGAGCGAACTCGGTGCGCTCACCGTCGCCGTCAACAATGCCGGCATTGCCGGCTCCGAGCCCGCCGAGACGATGCCGCTGGAGACGTGGCAGAAGGTTCACGACGTCAATGTCGCCGGCGTGTTCCTGTCCTGTCAGGCCGAAGCGCGCAAGATGCTGGCGCGAGGCAAGGGCTCGATCATCAACATCGCCTCGATGTCGGGCACCATCGTCAACCGCGGCCTGACGCAGGCGCACTACAACTCTTCGAAGGCCGCCGTCATCCACATGTCCAGGAGCTTCGCCATGGAGTGGGCCGATCGCGGCCTGCGCGTCAATGTGGTTAGTCCCGGTTACACGCTGACGCCGATGAACAAGCGGCCAGAGGTGGCGGAAGAGGTGAAGATCTTCAAGCGCGACACGCCGATGGGGCGCATGGCGGCGCCGGAGGAAATGGTCGGGCCGACGGTGTTCCTCGCCAGCCGCGCAGCGAGCTTCGTCACCGGCCTCGACCTGATTGTCGATGGCGGCTACGTCTGCTGGTAAGAGCTCAGCTTCGCCTGCAGTCTGAATTTGTCGTCTCGCGAAGCGTTAGTCGTTGCGCGACATGAACCTTGGTATATATAATTTCATCCTATGAAACGGCCTTGGCGAGATGGGGCTTACCAGGCGGGTAGCCGAGATCATACGACCTTGATGGCTCGCACCTTGCAGGGCGCCGCAGGACTGGCATTCGATCCGCAGATGACCGCTCCCTCAGCGATCCGTCGGCAGTCATGACGCCGACACTCCGATCCTGTTCCATCATCACCAGAATTGAGCACCATCTTGCCTGCGCTGGCCAAAGCCGGGGCAATAATTTGGCGCCGACGGCCTTGCGCAAAGACCAGTCTTTCCAACACAATCAAGAAAAGCCGCAAGAAGGGAACGAACGATAATTTTCACAGCTTGAAGGAGAACAAGCATGTCATTTCGCAGCCAGATCTCGAAACTCTCGATGAGCGCCGTCGCGCTCGCGACATTAAGCCTGCTGACACCTTCCGCCCAAGCCGCCGCACCGGAATCCAACGATCCGATCAAGATCGCGCTGTTCGACTGGACCAGCGTCAACCTCAACGCCAAGATCCTCGGCGGCATCCTGGAAAAGCTCGGCTATACCGTCGAATATCCGACCGCCGACTACCTCTCCAGCCTGACCACAGGCCTCACCAATGGCGATCTCGATGTCGGCATGGAATTCTGGGACACGACCGCCGGCGAGGCCATGAAGGCCTCCGATGCGACAGGCCAGACCGAACGGCTGGGCAAGCTCGGCCCCAAGGCCAAGGAAGAATGGTGGTTTCCCGAATACATGAAGGAGAAGTGCCCCGGCCTGCCTAACTGGGAAGCGCTGAAGGATCCGAAATGCGCCGAAGCCTTCTCGACGGCGGAGACCGCACCGAAGGGGCGCTATCTCGGCGGCCCGGTAACATGGGAAGGCTTTGACGACGAGCGCGTCGAAGCGCTGAAACTGCCCTTCACCGTCATCCATGCCGGCACCGACGCGGCGATGTTCGCCGAGTTGGACTCGGCCTATCAGCGCAAAGCGCCGATCATGCTGTGGATCTATTCGCCGCATTGGGCGCCGGCCAAATACAAGGGCGAATGGGTTGAATTCCCCGAATACACGCCCGAGTGCTACAACGACCCGAAATGGGGCACCAACCCCGACGCCAAATATGATTGCGGCAAGCCGCATGGCGAGATCTGGAAGTACTCCTGGGCCGGCATGAAGGACAAATGGCCGGTCGCCTACAAGGTGGCGAAGGCCTACACGGTCGACACCGACGAGCTCAACAAGATGAGCGGCGAGATCGATCTCGGCGGCAAGACGCCGGAAGACGTCGCCGCCGCCTGGATCGCCGCCCACGAAGCCGACTGGAAAGCCTGGGCGCAGTGATCGTTCCGACTGGAAGATGAGACCCGGCTGCTGATCAGCCGGACCTCGGTTCTTGGTGTTCCAGAAGGACGTTTGAATGACGGACAAGGCTGAACAGGGCGCCAAGGGGGCGTGCACGCCAAAAGATGCCCGCCCGATAAAACTTGCCTGCCGCAATGTCTGGAAGCTGTTCGGATCGAACGCGGCCAATTTCATCCGCGAACGCGACGGCAAGGCCAGCATGGCCGACGTCACCGCCGCCGGGCTGGTCGGCGCGGTGCGCGCCGTCGACCTCGAAATCCGCCAGGGCGAGATTTTCATCATCATGGGCCTGTCGGGCTCCGGCAAGTCAACGCTGGTGCGCTGCATGTCGAGGCTTGTCGAGCCGACCCACGGCAAGGTCGAATTCGAAGGCAAGGATCTGCTGAAGATTTCGGATGCAGCGCTGATCGAGTTGCGACGACACCGCATGGGCATGGTGTTCCAGAATTTTGCCCTGCTGCCGCATCTCAACGTGCTGGAGAACATCGCCTTCCCGCTCAGCATCCAGGGGCAGGATCGGCAGACGCGCGAAGCAAGGGCGCGCGAGGTGATCGAACTTGTCGGCCTGCGCGGCCGCGAGCATTTCTATCCGCGCGAATTGTCCGGCGGCCAGCAGCAGCGGGTCGGCATCGCCCGAAGCCTCGCGACAAAACCGGAAATCTGGTTCCTCGACGAGCCGTTCTCGGCGCTCGACCCGCTGATCCGCCGCGAAATGCAGGATGAGCTGATGCGGCTGCAAACCATGCTGCACAAGACCATCGTCTTCATCACCCATGATTTCGACGAGGCGATCCGGCTGGCCGACCGCATCGCCATCATGAAGGATGGCGAGGTCATCCAGATCGGCACGCCGGAGGAGTTGGTGGTCAATCCGGCGACCGACTATGTCGCCGAATTCACCCGCGACGTCGACCGCGCCAAGGTGATCTCGGCACGCAGCCTAATGCGCGCCTGCGACGGCTCGGAGCATGGCGGCACCGTTGCCCCAGATGCCAAGATCGCCAGCTTCTCGGCCGGTATCGTTGCCGCCAACAAGCCGTTCGCGGTGGTCAACGGCACCGGCAAGCCGATCGGCGAGGTGACGCCGCAAGCGGTGATCGATTTGCTGGCCGGCATCGATCGCTCAAGGGTCGGCGCATGACGGTGACAGCAAGCGCCAGCGAGACGCGGTCGCGACCGATTCAGGTCTGGCTGCTGGTCTGGGTGTTCGCGCTTGCCGCCGTGCTTGTCGTGTTCTTGCTGCAGGACCGCCTGCCCTGGGCCGTCAACTATCCGGCAAGCGCCGTCGTGCCGGTCGCCGATTGGGTCAGCGCGCTGATGCGCTGGATCAAGTCGAACCTGTCCTGGCTGACCCGCTCGATCACCGCGGTGCTCGGCGTTCCCCTCGATTTCGCGCTCAATCTGCTGGCCAAGAATTTCAAGATCGGCCACGGTGCTGACGCCTCTGTCCTGCCGCGCCTGTCCTGGGTCGGCGTCTGCGCTGCCGCCTTCCTCGCCGGTCATGCCGTTGGCGGCAGAAAACTCAGCCTGCTGGTCGGCGGCTGCTTCCTCTACATCGCCCTGTTCGGCCAATGGACGAGCGCCATGCTGACGCTGGCGCTGATCTCCATCGCCGTGCCGTTCTGTATCGTCACCGGGCTGTTCGCCGGCATCTGGGCGTGGCGCAAGCCATGGGCCGAAAGGCTTATCGTCTCCCCTGCCCTCGACCTGATGCAGACGATTCCGACCTTCGCCTATCTCATCCCGATGCTGCTGCTGTTCGGCAACAGCCCGGTCTCGGCGATGATCGCGACCGCCATTTTCGCCACGCCGCCGATGGTGCGGGCGACGATGCTGGGCCTGTCGCGGGTGCCGTCGGAGATCGACGATTTCAGCGAAATGGCCGGCTGCACGGCGCGGCAGAAACTGTGGCGAGTGCTGCTGCCGTCGGCGCGGCCGACACTGATGGTCGGCGTCAACCAAGTGATCATGCTGGCGCTGAACATGGTGATCATCGCCTCGATGATCGGCGCTGGCGGCCTCGGTTACGACGTGCTTCTGGCGCTGCGCGCGCTGAAGGTCGGCGAGGCGATGGAAGCCGGCCTTGCCATCGTTGCGCTGGCCATTGCGCTCGACCGTCTGAGCCAGGCCATCGCGCACAAGCAGGCAAAGGGGAATACCCATCAGCAGGCGGGCCCGAGCCTCTGGCAGCGCTATCCCAATCTGACGCTGGCGATCGCCATCCTTGTGGTGACGACATTTCTCGGCCTGTTCGTGCCGGCCTTCGCGGCGGTGCCGAAGGCGATCACCTTCACCACCGCGCCGCTGTGGAAAGCAGCGGTGAACTGGGTGACGATCAATTTCTTCGACACGATTGAAGCATTTCGCGTGGCGCTGATCCTTAATTTGCTGAACCCGTTGCGCGCCTTTTGTGAAGGGTTTCCCTGGCTGGGCGCGGTGTTCCTGCTCGGGCTTGCCGGCTATCAGCTCTCCGGCCTGCGGCTGGCTGTCCTTGTCGCGGCGCTGACCGCTTTCTGCGCCATCACCGGCCTGTGGGAAAAGACCATGGCGACCGTCTATCTCTGCGGCATCTCTGCTTTCATCGCGTGCCTGATCGGCATCCCCATCGGGCTGATGGCTTCGCGCAGCGACCGTTTCGAGAAGATCGTCACGCCCGTCATCGACACGCTGCAGGTGCTGCCATCCTTCTGCTTCATCATTCCGGTGGTGATGCTGTTTCGGGTCGGCGACGTCACGGCGATGATCGCCACCATCGCCTTCGCCGTGGTGCCGGCGATCCGCTACACCAATCACGGCATCAGGCAGGTGCCACCGGCGCTGATCGAGGCAGCCAAGGTTTCCGGGTGCACGCCACGCCAGACCTTCTTTCGCGTGCAACTGCCGCTGGCGCTGCCGGAGATCATGCTTGGCGTCAACCAGACGATCCTGATGGCGCTGGCGATGATCATCATCTGCGCCATGGTCGGCACCCGCGATCTCGGCCAGGAAGTGTTCATCGCGCTGTCCAAAGCCGATTCCGGCCGCGGCATCGTCGCGGGCCTAGCCATCGCCTTCATCGGCATTGTCGCCGACCGGCTGTTCGGCGCCTGGACGGCGAAAGCCAGGGCAAGGCTGGGGTAGCAGGCGCCGCCCTACTCCGCCGCGACGCCCTTCACCTCGAGATAGCTCTCCATCGAATCGTCCAGCGCCTGCAGCCACGGCGTATGATGCAGCGGCGCCATGGTCCCGGTCATCAGCGAGCGGTAGGCGTGGTCGCGGAAGCCCATGATGTTCTCCGCCTTGTGGTGTTCCCATTCCATGAAGGTCTGGTTGACCGCCTCGACGTCGAAGCCCGGATAATCGGTCTGGTCCATCAATTCCTTGGTGTAGTCGCCCTGGAACCAGATCATCTGCTCGGCGTCTTCGAGCGTTTCCTCACGCGCCCTCCATTTCGCGCCGTGCGCAGCCATCGCCTCGGCCGAGGGCAGCTTGATGCGGCCCATGATGACGTCGCGGGCGAACCAGGCCTGCGCGTCGAACATGTTGAAGGTGTAGAACTGATCCTGCATGCCGATATAGGAAAGCTGCGGGTTCTTCTCCCAGACGACGCCTTCATAGAGGTCGAGCGGCCACATGCGGTTGGCTGTCTTGAGCTTCAGATCGTCGGTGAGGAAGGGGAAGGAGTGCAGGTAGCCGGTGCACAGGATGATGGCGTCGACATCCCTAGTGGTGCCGTCCTTGAAGTGGGCTGTCTTGCCTACGACCTTCTGCAGCAGCGGCACTTCCTGCCAATTCTCCGGCCATTTGAAGCCCATCGGCTTCGAGCGGTAGCTGGAGGTGATCGATTTGGCGCCATATTTGTAGCATTGCGAGCCGATGTCCTCGGCCGAATAGGAGCGGCCGATGATCAATATATCCTTGCCCTTGAACTCCATCGCGTCGCGGAAATCGTGGCTATGCAGGATGCGGCCGTTGAAGGTCGAAAAGCCCTCGAAATAGGGTACGTTGGGCACCGAGAAATGCCCGGAAGCGACGACGACATTGTCGAACTCTTCGGAATAGGTGACGTCGTTGGTGCGGTCATGCGCGGTGACGGTGAATTTCTTCGTCTCGTCCGAAAACGTCACCATGCGCACCGGGCTGTTGAAGCGCACCCATTTGCGCAGGCCGGATTTCTCGACGCGGCCCTTGATGTAGTCCCACAGCACGGCGCGCGGCGGATAGGAGCCGATCGGCCGGCCGAAATGCTCCTCGAAAGTGTAGTCGGCGAATTCCAGGCACTCCTTCGGTCCGTTCGACCAGAGATAGCGGTACATCGAGCCGTGCACCGGATCGCCATGCTCGTCGAGGCCCGTGCGCCAGGTGTAGTTCCACAGGCCGCCCCAGTCCGACTGCTTTTCGAAGCAGACGATCTCGGGAATGTCGGCGCCCTTGTCGGCCGCCGACTTGAAGGCCCTGAGCTGTGCCAGGCCGGACGGGCCGGCTCCGATGACGGCAACGCGACTTTTCATGGCAGGCCTCCCGATCTGGTTTCGACTTTTGTCTTGACGCAATTCCCAAGGGGAAAGCGCTATGCGCTTTTCCCGGATTGCTCTTACGAAACAAATTTCACTCACAGGACAGTAATTGGCCCTTTCGTGCTGTCAACAGCCCGATGCTGAAACAAGGTTTCGCCGATGTGGATTTCCCGCGAAAAACCGGACGCGGCCAAACATCATTATCATGCGCATGCGCGTTCACGCGACTTGCCGTCGCAGTTGCGCTCCTGTATCGGCACCTGACATGTTCACCTAGAGTGAAATAAATCCCAGGAGTGCCGGGGCGACATGGCGAAGAAGGTTTCCGATCCCAAGGCTGGTCTCGCCGGTGCGACGGCCAAGCCGCTGCCAAAGGTTTCAGCCGACGGCAAGACCATCCGCGCGCCGCTGACGCAGAACCCGCATGCCATTCGCGACACGCGCGAAAAAGTGCTGGAGGTGGCGATCGGCCGCGAGGTGCGGGCGTTCCGCAAGAAGCTCGGCATCACCGTGGCTGATCTCGCGGTCGCCACCGACATTTCGCTCGGCATGCTGTCGAAGATCGAGAATGGTATCACCTCGCCGTCGCTGACCACCTTGCAGGCACTGTCGCGGGCGCTCGGCGTTCCGGTCACCGCCTTCTTCCGCCGCTTCGAGGAAGAGCGCAGCGCCGTCTTCGTCAAGGCCGGCCAAGGTCTCGATGTCGAGCGCCGCGGCACCCGCGCCGGCCACCAGTATAACCTGCTCGGCCATATCGGATCCAACACCAGCGGCGTCGTCGTCGAGCCCTATCTGATCACGCTGACCGAGGATTCCGATGTGTTCCCGACCTTCCAGCATGAGGGCATGGAGTTCCTCTACATGCTCGAAGGCGAGGTCGTTTACCGGCACGGCAGCAACCTCTACCCGATGAAGCCCGGCGACAGCCTGTTCTTCGACGCCGACGCGCCGCACGGGCCGGAGCAACTGACGAAACTGCCGATGCGCTATCTGTCGATTATTTGCTATCCGCAGAGCGCGGGTTAAGCGGGACTCGATCTCCCCTTGGTCTCTCGTGAGGAGATCGGCTTCGCGACGGCTCCTCTTTTGCACTGGTGATTGGCGAAAGCTGAAGTGACATTCGATCTCCCCCCTGGAGGGG
>NZ_RZTF01000055.1:12453-14233 GCF_004023175.1 Mesorhizobium sp. M7A.F.Ca.MR.362.00.0.0 | reverse complement strand
GGGGGGGCGAACCGCGATGACGCACAATCTGGTATCCGCCAACAGCCGCCGCAATGCGCGCACGATGCGCAAGGTGATGACCGATGCCGAACTCAAGCTTTGGAATGAGATCAGGGCACACAGGCTGATGGGACTGGGGTTTCGGCGCCAGATGCCTATCGCCGGCCATATCGTCGATTTTGCATGCCCGGACAAAAAGCTGATCGTCGAGCTTGATGGTTCCCAGCATGGCCGGGCCGAAACGTCGGAATCGGACGCTGCAAGAACCGCCAAATTCGAAGCGCTGGGCTGGACGGTCCTGCGCTTCTGGAACGACGATGTCATTCGCGATATCGACAATGTCTGCCAGCATGTCGTGATTGTGGCTGGGCTGGGCGACGCGTCGTAAGCGCGGAGGTGGAGATTGGGCAAGGCAGGCGCTCCACGGCGCCCCCCTCTGCCCTGCCGGGCATCTCCCCCTCTTGGGGGGAGATTGGCTGCTTTGGGGGCAGCGCCAACATCAGCTATTCAATCCGGCCCAAACCCTGGGCTCGTCGCGCTCCCATCGTCGAGCTTCGACAGCCACTCGACCAACGCCGGGCGATAGCGTGTCAGGCCCTTGTAGTTGGCGAGTTCGTCAGGCAGGTCGCGGATGACGCGGTGCAGGCGCCGTGCCCATTTGGGCTGCGTCGCCAGCTCATCCATCTTGATCAGATAGCAGCGGATCGGGAAGACGATGCCGTTGGAGCGCGGCAGTCGCCAGAAACTCTGCAGCTCGACACGCAGATGCACCTTGTCGCCGACATTGTCCGGCGTCACCGTCGCCCGGTCCGGACCCCATTTGTGGTAGTTCTCGGGGCTGGTGTCGAGGCGCGGATTGATGGTCATCGTCCAGTTCAGGCGCCGCGCCGGCTTGCCCTGCTGGATGTTGGTGAGGAATTTCAGCGCCCTGACGAAAATCCCCTTCTCATGCGCCAGCGGCACCGGCGCATGCCATTCGAAGAAGTTCATGCCGATGTCGAAATCGAGCGACCAGTCGGCCTGGGTGGTGACCATGCCGGCATCCATCCACAGATTGCCGTCGCGCTGGTCGAGGATGCAGAAATCGCCCTGGCTTTGCCGGGTGATGTATTCCATCGGGCCGTAAGGTAGCGTCGAGGTGTCGCCGAAAGTGAAGGTGTCGTCGATACCGAGCGGCCGGTTGATCCAGCGCCAGCGATCGCCGTCGCGGGTCAGCGTGAAATGCTCGGGATAGCCCAGCGCCTGCTGCTCCATCAAAAGATCCCAGCCGGCCAGCGTCATGTGCGGCAGCGACTGGCAGCGCAGCGGATCCTCGGCCAGCACCAGCGCGCGGTCCTGCATCTCGGCGACATAGTGCTCATCGACGTCGATCAGGTTTTCCAGCACGCTGCCCCTGGGTCCGACGACATGCGGCTCGATGTTGACCGCATACATGTAGGCGTCTTCGTGGAACGGAAACGGGAAGCGCCTGATGTGCTCCGGGCTGTTCTTGAAGGTGAAGTCGTCGCGGAACGTTTCCTTGCGAAAGGTGATGCCCATGATTTTCTCCTACCGCTCCAGCACCAGCGACCGGCCCTCGAAGCGCGACACGCAGGGCATGATCTTCTTGCCCGAACGGTGCTCTTCCTCGCTCAGCCAGTGGTCGTTGTGAATGAACTTGCCGTCGCAAGAAATGACGTTGGTCTCGCACTGGCCGCAGACGCCGCCGCGGCAGAGATAGGGCGGATCGACGCCGGCCGCCTCGATCGCTTCCAAGAGGCTCTGCTGTTCGTCGACGCGG
>NZ_RZTF01000055.1:3928-12443 GCF_004023175.1 Mesorhizobium sp. M7A.F.Ca.MR.362.00.0.0 | reverse complement strand
GCGGATCGACTTGCCGCTGACGGCAAGCGTCACGTCGAAAGGCAGTCCGGGCTGGGGTGCCGCGAAATGCTCGAAATGCACGGTTTCCGCCGGCCAGCCGAGGCTTGCCGCGCGATCGCGCACCCAGTTGATCATGCCGGCCGGGCCGCAGACATAGAGATGCGTGCCGAGCGGCTGCGTCGACAGCAACCGGTCGAGATCGATGCGCTCATCAAGGTCGTCATGATAGAGCCTGACCCGGCGGTCGTAGCGCTCGCGCAGCACATCGGCGTAAGTGCCGAGCGATGCGGTGCGGCAGGTGTAGTGCAGTTCGAAATTGCCGCCTTCCGCCGCAAGCTGAGCGGTCTGCGCCATGAACGGCGTAATGCCGATGCCGCCGGCCAGCATCAGATGTTTTTTGGCGCGCAGGTCGAGCGAGAACAGATTGACGGGGTAGCTGACCACCATCTCCATGCCGGTCTTGACG
This sequence comes from Mesorhizobium sp. M7A.F.Ca.MR.362.00.0.0, assembly GCF_004023175.1. Lineage (NCBI taxonomy): Bacteria > Pseudomonadati > Pseudomonadota > Alphaproteobacteria > Hyphomicrobiales > Phyllobacteriaceae > Mesorhizobium > Mesorhizobium sp. M7A.F.Ca.MR.362.00.0.0. The sequence continues at coordinate 11,977 of NZ_RZTF01000055.1, read as the reverse complement.
CTCCGGTGCATGAACAGCGAGCCGCCACGGCCGACATTGTCGCGTCGCACCGAGATCGTGTATTCGCGCGTATCGAGCGGCGAGCCCATCAGCGAATAGGGATTGAGCCTGGTGCGTTCGCCATCGCGCATCTCGACCACGACATGGGCGCCGCCGGAAAAGGTCGGCAGAAGCCCGCCGTCGCGTCGGCGGAAATGAAAACGGGTAACGAGGTCGTTGACGGGGACGACGTCGCTGACAACGACATCGAGTTTTGTTGTTCCGGTGCTCATCGGAAAATCTCCTCCATCGGAGGAATCTCCGAGCGATCTTCCGCATTGATGCAGACGCCCTGGAACGCAGCGATGCGCCTTGAATAGTGATCGCGCACCAGAAGCAGCAGGCCGCAATGCGCGCAGGTTGCCGGCTGCGTCGTCACATTCTCGGTGATGCCCTTGCAGTGGACGCATTGCATGCGCCGCGCCAGCGAGCCGCGGTGCTCGGTCTGGATCGAAGTGTGGTCGATGCCGGCTTCAAGCGCCACCTGCATCGCCTGGCCGATCAGGCCCTCGGTGCCCGAGAGATAGAGGCGCAGGCCCATATGCGCATTGGCCAGTGTCTGCCTGAGCCGTGGCAGCAGGCTGGCGAAGGACGGCGCCTGATGGAGCTGCGCCGATTTCAGCGCTTCGAGGGCGGCGGTGTGTTTGCCGTCCGGCCCTGGAATGAAGACGATTTCGGCGTCATCGAAAAACCCGGGCGGCGCCCTCCCGGCCATCTCCGCTATTGCCAGCGCCCCTTCCGCGTCCGCTATGAAAAGATGATGCTTGCCGGGTTGCGGAGACAAGGTTCCGTAAACGGGCCGGCTGATGATACTTTTGGCTGCCATTTAAGTTTTCGTGCCTTCGAGCGCTTCACCGTTTCATAGAAACGGCGGACCGCTCTATCTCTTTGCTTTGACGCAATTCCGGACGGAAAACCGTTTCACACTTTTCCTGGAATTGCTCGAACCTTCGCTGTTGACTATGCCTCAACCTTTCGCGGTGCGCTTGGTCTTCTTGGGATCGTCGAATGGCAATGGCTGGGCGGTGGCCTTGATGGCGCCGCTCTTGTTGCGGATTTCGAGCTTGGTGTCCTTGACCGCGCAGTCGACGTCGAGGCGGGCGATGCCCATCGATTTCTCGACCAGCGGCGAATACATGGCGCAGGTTACCACGCCGACCTTTTTGCCGTCGCGATAGACCGGCGCACCCTCATCGGCCGGCTCCTTGCCGTCGAGCAAGACGCCATAGATCTTGAAGCGTTCCTTGCCTTTCAGGCGATAGTGCTCCTCGGCACCGCGAAAGCCGGTCTTGCCGGGGCTGACGGTGAAGTCGAGGCCGAGTTCCCACAGCGTGTCGCCAGGGCCTTCATTGTCGAACGGATACTTCTGCGAATTGTCGTAGGGATAGAAGAGCAGATAACTTTCGACGCGCAGCATGTCGAGCGTGGTGAAGCGGCACGGAATGATGCCGGCGCTCTTGCCTTCGTCGAGGATCCTGTCCCAGATCGTGCCGGCATCCTGGCCGCGGCAGAAGATCTCGTAGCCGCGCTCGCCGGTATAGCCGGTGCGCGAGATCATGACAGGCAAGCCGAACAGCTGCGTCTGCATGTGATGGAAATAGTTGAGGTCGCGAATACCCGGCACATGCTTGGCCAGGTAGTCGACTGCTGTCGGACCCTGCAGCGAAAGATCGTGCAGATTGTCGTCGAAGCGCAGCGACACGTCGCGCCCTACCGAAGCACGCTGCAACTCCTCATGGCCGGTGCCCGAACCATGCACGACCATCCATGCATTGGGGCCGGTGCGGTAGAGGATGCAATCGTCGGTGAATTTTCCCGCTTCGTTCAGCATGCAGGCATAGGCCGACTTGCCGGGATAGATCTTTTCGACATCGCGTGTCGTCGCCAGGTCGATCAGATGTGAGGCATGCGGTCCGGTGATGTGGACCTTCTTGAGGCCTGAGACATCCATCAGGCCGGCCTTGGTGCGGATGGCGATGTACTCCTCGTCGGCATCCTTGTCGTAGGTCCAGGCGGTTCCCATGCCGCTCCAGTCTTCGAGCTTCGAACCGAGCGCTCGGTGCCGATCCGCCAGGGTCGAAAATCTCCAGGATGCCGTCATCCGCTCGTCCTCCGTTTCGATAATGCTCTGCTGTTCCCTGCCCCCTGCGCAGCGGCGGGAGCTTTGGCCGAATATTGATCGCAAACGTCCGGGCGCCGCAATACCCATAAGCAATTAATTTCATTGTCAGGCAAAATCCGCCGCGCAAACCAAACGGTTAACCCCACGTAAATCGCGCTTGACAATTGCGAGATTCAGACAGAATTTATGAAAAAAATTTCACTCTGTTGAAAGAGGACGGCGGACGGGGGATTCGGAACCGGACGGCGGAAAAGGGGAGAAACCGATGTCAGACATGCAGCAGCGCATCGAAGCGCTGTACCGTTCCGACGTGCGCGGAGCCGCGCTCCTGATCGTCTGCCTGTGGGCGACGATCCTCTTCGTCCTCCTCATGACATGGCCCTACATCCCGCACAGCGGCATCAAGGCCGTGGTCGCGATCGCCGCCGCCGCCGTGCTGATCTTCAACACGGCCGCCATCCTGGCGATGGTCAGGCACTACAAGGAAGACAAGGAATTCATCTACGGGCTCGATATCAAGAACGCCGACGCGTTCCGCAACCGCAAGTCCTGAGGGGTAGAAGAGATGTCCCGCTACACGCCGCCGGAACAAAGCAAGGCCGGGCAGGTTTTCGACATCGCCGTCGTCGTCGTCGCCATTTTCGTGGCACTGTGGCTGCCGCTCAAGCTGGGCCTCGCCGGCGCGGCGAAATCCATCGACGCGCTCGACGCCAAGACCTGGGAAGCGCTAGGCCAGAACCCGACCATGGCGTCTATCTGGGAAAAGCTCGGCTATACGCCCGAGACCGCGCACGACATCATCCAGAACCGCTTCCACTATGTCATCGACTGGCCGACGCTGATCATCATGGCGGCGGTGCTGATCGGTTATTTCGTTTTCCTGTTTCGTGCATCAGACCGCGAATATCGCGACGTCATCAACGAAAAATTCGACGACAAGTAAGAGTTCTGAGGACGATTTAATTCGGGGGACACGATCATGTGGGTGGCACTCTCTTACGCATGCTGGGGCATCTCGATCGTGCTCGCTTTGTGGATGCTCTACGACTGGTTCAAGGTTGACACGACTTTCTCCGAAGAGGTGCTGACCTCCTCGCGCGAGGGCGAACTGGAAGCCACTTCCGAAAAACACCGGATCTGAGTGAGGATTGAACAATGACGATCGCACTTGAACCGGCTGCCCCGGCTGCCCAAGGGGACAGAGTTTCACTCCTGCGCGTGCTCGGACCGGCCCATGTCTGGGCGCTCGGCGTCGGCATCGTCCTGGTCGGCGAATTCACCGGCTGGAATTTCTCGGCGGACAAGGGTGGCGCACTGGCTGCGCTGATCGTCTGCTGGGTCGTGGGATTGCTCTACACCTCGGTCGCCATGATCGATTCCGAGGTGACATCGACCGTGGCCGCCGCCGGCGGCCAGTATGCGCAGGCAAAGCACATCGTCGGACCGCTGATGGCGTTCAACGTCGCGCTGTTCCTGGTCTTTGCCTACACCATGCTCGAAGTTTCCGACGCCATCCTGCTCGGCGACACCATCGTCGCCAAGGCCGGCGTCGAAGGGCTCACCCACAATTCCTTCATCGCCGCGACCATCGTCGTGCTGGCGTGGCTGAACTATCGCGGCGTGCTGATGACACTCAATGTCAACTTCGTCATCACAGCGGTCGCCTATATCTCGATTGTCATCCTGTTCTTTTCGGTCAGCCCGTGGACGCAAGGCGCCGTGCTGAAGCTGAACGAGCTGGTCACGCCAGGCAATGCACTCCCCTATGGCTGGATTGGCGTCATCGCCGCCTTCCAGTTCGGCATCTGGTACTATCTCGGCATCGAGGGCACCACACAGGCCGCCGAGGAAGTGCGCTCGCCGGCCCGCTCGCTGCCTTACGGCACCATGGCCGGCATGATCACGCTTTTGATCGCCGCCGCCATGACCTGGTATGTCTGCGCCTCGATGATGCCATGGGAATATCTCGGCATCACCTATTATCCGCTGTGGGACGCCGGCAAGCTGACCGGCAGTCCGCTGCTCGAGAACCTGTTGTTCGTCGCCACGCTGCTTGCTGCAATGGCCTCCGCCAATGGCTGCATCAACGATGCGGCGCGCGCCTGGTTCTCGCTCGGCCGCGACCGCTATCTGCCGACATGGTTCTCGGCCGTGCATCCGAGATATCGCACGCCCTATCGTTCGATCCTGTTCCTGCTGCCGATCGCGCTGGCCTTCGCCTTCATCGCCGACCTCAACCAGGCGATCACCTTCTCGATCCTGTCGGGCGTGCTGCAATACACGTTCATGAGCATCAACATCATCATGTTCCGCAAGAAGTGGCCGCTCGGCTCGATCCGCCGCGGCTACACGCACCCCTTCCACCCGATCCCGGCCATCGTGCTGTTCTGCCTGTGCGTGGTGACCTTCTTCGCCATCTTCCTCGGCTTCGGCTCGCAACTGATCGCCATGGTCGCCTTCTATTTCCTGATCTCACTGTGGTTCCATTTCTATCGCTACAAATTCGTGCGGCGCGGCGATCAGTTCACCATGCCGTGGCCGAAGCCGCAGGGTTATTGATGGGAGAAGGCCCGTCCATAACCTGGGCGGGCCCGGCATGAGAAAATGTCCGAGGTGACATCAGCACTGCTGGCCGGGGCCATTGTCCTGGCTCTCGTCCTCCACCTTGCCTGGCAGGCGCGTGCCAGCCGCAACAGGGCATCGGTGGCGCTCGCCATCGAGCAGGACCGCATCCGCACAGTCATCGCTGACGCAGCCAATGTTTCGGACGGCACCGCCGGCGTCATCACCTGGGAAGGATCCTGGAACAGCCAACGCGTCCAGCTGCGCACCATCGTCGACACGCTGGCGACGCGAAAACTGCCGGCACGCTGGCTCAGCATCTCGATCACCGAGCCGGTGGCCGTGCCCGGCACCTTCGACATGATGATGCGGCCGGGGTCGCCGACGACCTTCTCCAATTTCGATCATCTCGACCACACGCTGCCGAAGAGTTCAACATTTCCGGCCGAGGCCGTGTTGCGGACGGATCGCAGGGGCGTCCACTTCCCACTGGAGACCATCGCCGGCCACCTCGGGATTTTTTCCGAAGGGCGCGCCAAGGAACTGCTGATCACCCCGAAAGGGGTACGCATCGTGTGGCTGCTGGCCGAAGCCGAACGGGCGCGCTACGGTGTGTTCCGGCAGGCCGAATTTGGCGACGCCACACTCGATCCCGCGCTGATCGAAAGACTGCTGGTGTCGGTGTCGGCGCTTCGCGACGCCATCAACAAAAGCGAACGGCAAGCCGCATGACCATTCCCACCACTGCACCCACCAACCCCTATCTGGTTCTCGGCGCCGCAATCGTGTTGCCGGGAAGCGGGCATGTCATTCTCGGCGTGCCGGTGCGCGGCCTTCAGTTCCTTTTCTTCATGGTGATCCTGGCATGGGTGACGGCCAAGATCGCACCGTCGGATGCCAGCTTTGTCGGCCGTCACGCCGGCGGCTTTCTGATCTATGCCTTGTCGATCCTCGATGCCTACAAGATCGCCCGCATTCGCACCGCCAAATGGGTTCACAACGCCCGGCGAGACGGCGACAGTGCGCAGAGCGGCATTGAGCCGCATACGTAACTAGAGGAATATTTTTTTCATACCATTGAATTTATGCAACTCATTCGATACATCATCTCAGAGCTGCAAACGATCTCTTCGCTACAAAACGCCGGGAGGCTGACATGTGTGGAATTGTCGGACTGTTTTTGAAGGACAAGGCGCTGGAACCCCAGCTTGGTGCGATGCTGTCGCAGATGCTGATCTCGCTCAGCGATCGCGGCCCCGACAGCGCCGGCATCGCCATCTATGGCGCGCCTTCCAAGAACGAGGCCAAGATCACCATCCAGTCAGCCAAGCCCGACCGCGATTTCCGCGGCCTCGAGGCGGAACTCGCCAAGGCCATCGGCACGCCGGTGACGATCGCGGTGAAATCCACCCATGCGGTCGTCAGGACCACGCCCGCCAAGATCGATGAAGCGCGCGAAACCATCCAGGCGCTGCGCCCCGACATTCGCATCATGGGCGCCGGCGACGTTGTCGAGATCTACAAGGAAGTCGGCCTGCCCGAGGCGGTCGTCGATCGCTTCGATGTCCGCAAGATGACCGGCACGCATGGCATCGGCCACACCCGCATGGCGACGGAATCTGCGGTGACGACAATGGGCGCGCATCCGTTTTCGACCGGCGCCGACCAGTGCCTGGTGCACAATGGCTCGCTGTCCAATCACAACAATGTCCGCCGTGAGCTGATCCGCGAAGGCATGACCTTCGAGACCGAGAACGACACCGAAGTCGCGGCCGCCTATCTCTCGTCGCAGATGGCGCATGGCAAGAATCTCGGCGAAGCGCTGGAAGGCACGCTCTCCGACCTCGACGGCTTCTTCACCTTCGTCGTCGGCACCAAGAACGGTTTTGGCGTGGTGCGCGACCCGATCGCCTGCAAGCCCGCCGTGATGGCCGAGACCGACCAATATGTCGCCTTCGGCTCGGAATATCGCGCGCTGACCAAACTGCCCGGCATAGACAATGCGAGGGTCTGGGAACCCGAGCCCGCAACCGTCTATTTCTGGGAGCATTGAGTTCATGCCGGCAACCACCCTTTCAAAGACCGCGGCGCACGACCCTCGGGTCTTCGATCTTGACCAATCGTCGCTGCGCGAACTCAATCAGGCGCTGCACAATCTGGCTCCCGGCTCGAACGAAACGGCATGGGAAGTGCTGAACCCGAAAGGCAGCCACTCGGTCGCCGTCGGCGTCGACCAGCCTGTTGCCATCGATGTGCGCGGCAGCGTCGGCTATTACTGCGGCGGCATGAATTCCGGCAGCACGATCACCGTGCACGGCTCGGCGGGTCCCGGCGTCGGCGAGAACATGATGTCGGGCTCGATCACCATCAAAGGCGACGCCAGCCAGTATGCCGGCGCCACCGGCAAGGGCGGCCTGCTGGTCATCGAAGGCAATGCGTCGTCGCGCTGCGGCATTTCGATGAAGGGCATCGACATCGTCGTCCACGGCAATATCGGCCATATGTCGGCCTTCATGGCACAGTCGGGCAATCTGGTGGTGCTGGGCGATGCCGGCGATGCGCTGGGCGATTCCATCTACGAGGCGCGGCTCTTCGTGCGCGGCAAGGTCGACAGCCTGGGTGCCGACTGCATCGCCAAAGAGATGCGGACCGAGCATCTGGAATTGCTGCAGGGCCTGCTCGACCGCGCCGGCGTCACCGGCGTCAATCCGTCGGAGTTCAAGCGCTACGGCTCGGCGCGTACGCTCTACAATTTCAATATTGACAACGCCGACGCGTATTGAGGCAGCATGACCTACAGGAACCCGCCGACGACGCCGCGCAAATCTGCGACCTTCGACGACTACACACTTTCCGAGATCCGCCGTGCCGCGGCGACCGGCATCTATGATATCCGTGGCGCCGGCGCCAAGCGCAAGCTGCCGCATTTCGACGACCTTCTGTTCCTCGGTGCCTCGATCTCGCGTTACCCGCTCGAAGGCTACCGCGAGCGCTGCGATACCAGCGTCGTGCTCGGTTCGCGCCACGCCAAGAAGCCGATCGAACTGAAGATCCCGATCACCATCGCCGGCATGAGCTTTGGCTCGTTGTCCGGTCCTGCCAAGGAAGCGCTCGGGCGCGGCGCGACGCTGTCAGGCACCTCGACCACCACCGGCGATGGCGGCATGACCGAGGAAGAGCGCGGCCATTCCAAGCAGTTGGTCTATCAATATCTGCCCTCGCGCTACGGCATGAACCTGCGTGACCTGCGCCGTGCCGATGCGATCGAAGTCGTCGTTGGCCAAGGCGCCAAGCCCGGTGGCGGCGGCATGCTGCTTGGCCAGAAG
>NZ_RZTF01000055.1:0-3918 GCF_004023175.1 Mesorhizobium sp. M7A.F.Ca.MR.362.00.0.0 | reverse complement strand
CTCCCGCCATCCCGACTGGACCGGCCCCGACGATCTCGAGATCAAGATCCTGGAGCTGCGCGAGATCACCGACTGGGAAAAGCCGATCTACGTCAAGGTCGGCGGCGCGCGGCCCTATTATGACACAGCCCTTGCCGTGAAGGCCGGCGCCGATGTCGTCGTCGTCGACGGCATGCAAGGCGGCACGGCCGCGACCCAGGAAGTGTTCATCGAAAATGTCGGCCAGCCGACGCTTGCCTGCATCAGGCCGGCGGTGCAGGCGCTGCAGGATCTCGGCATGCATCGCAAGGTGCAGCTGATCGTCTCCGGCGGCATCCGCAACGGCGCCGATGTCGCCAAGGCGCTGGCGCTCGGCGTCGACGCGGTCTCGATCGGCACGGCTGCCCTTGTCGCGCTCGGCGACAACGATCCCCGCTGGGAGGCGGAGTATAACGAGCTCGGCACCACGGCCGGCGCCTATGACGACTGGCACGAGGGGCGCGACCCCGCCGGTATCACCACACAGGACCCGGAATTGATGAAGCGGGTCGATCCGGTGGCTGCCGGGCGCCGGCTGGCGAACTACCTCAAGGTGATGACGCTGGAAGCGCAGACCATCGCCCGTGCCTGCGGCAAGAACAGCCTGCACAATCTCGAACCCGAGGACCTCGTCGCGCTGACGATCGAGGCAGCCGCCATGGCCGGCGTGCCGCTGGCCGGCACCAACTGGATACCGGGGAAGAACGGCTTCTAATCAATGAAGGGCCGAAGCCCGCATACTCTGGGGCCAACAATCGACAAAAATGGGGAACTAGCGTGGCAACTGATCTTGCAGAATTCGCAAGGGCGAAAAACGTCAAATATTTCATGATTTCCTACACTGACCTGTTCAGTGGTCAGCGTGCCAAACTGGTGCCGGCACAGGCGATATCAGACATGCAGAAGGACGGCGCCGGCTTTGCCGGTTTCGCCACCTGGCTGGATCTGACGCCAGCACATCCCGACATGCTGGCGGTGCCGGATCCGGACTCGGTCATCCAGCTGCCGTGGAAGCCGGAGGTTGCCTGGGTCGCGGCCAACTGCATCATGGACGACAAGGAGGTCGACCAGGCGCCGCGCAACACGCTGAAGCGGCTGATCGCGGAAGCCGCCAGCGACGGCATGCACGTCAAGACCGGCGTCGAGGCCGAGTTCTTCCTGATCTCGCCCGACGGCAAGACGATCTCCGACGAATACGACACGGCCTCAAAGCCCTGCTACGACCAGCAAGCGGTGATGCGGCGCTACGACGTCATCGCCGAGATCTGCGACCACATGCTGGCGCTCGGCTGGGGCGCGTACCAGAACGACCATGAGGACGCCAATGGCCAGTTCGAGATGAACTGGGCCTTCGACGACGCGCTGGCGACCGCCGACAAGCACTCGTTCTTCAAGTTCATGGTCAAGTCGATCGCGGAAAAGCATGGCCTGCGCGCGACTTTCATGCCCAAACCCTTCCAGGGCCTGACCGGCAATGGCTGCCATGCCCATATCTCGGTCTGGGACAAGGCAGGCAAGACCAACGTCTTCGCCGACAATTCGATGGAGCTCGGCCTGTCGGCCAAGGGTAGGAACTTCCTTGGCGGCATTATGAAGCATGCCTCGGCACTGGCCGCCATCACCAATCCGACGGTGAATTCCTACAAGCGCATCAACGCGCCGCGCACCATTTCGGGCGCGACATGGGCGCCGAACACAGTGACCTGGACCGGCAACAACCGCACCCACATGGTGCGCGTGCCCGGCCCCGGCCGCTTCGAGCTGCGCCTGCCGGATGGTGCGGCCAACCCCTATCTCCTGCAGGCTGTCATCATCGCCGCCGGCCTCGACGGCATCCGCTCGAAGGCCGATCCCGGCAAGCGCTACGACATCGACATGTACCAGCATGGGCACACGGTGAAGGGCGCGCCGAAGTTGCCGCTCAACCTGCTCGACGCGTTGCGCGAGTTCGACAAGGACAAATCGCTCAAGGCGGCGCTGGGTGAGGAATTCTCGTCGGCCTACCTAAAGCTGAAGCACCAGGAATGGAATTCCTATGCTTCGCACTTCACGCAATGGGAGCGCGACCACACGCTGGATATCTAAAGCATCGGACCGAAAAGTGTGTAGCGATTTTCGGACGAATCCGATGCTTTAAGAAAAGTCCCCAGCGCGGTGCGAGCGACCTCGGAATGAACTGATGAAATATTCTATCTTCTCGCTCGCCCGCGCCGCCCTGTCCGGCCACAAGAACTGGCAGCGCACCTGGCGCGACGCCACGCCGAAGGATCGCTACGACGTGGTGATCATCGGCGGCGGCGGCCACGGACTTGCCACCGCCTGGTTTCTCGCCAGCGAGTACGGCATCAAGAATGTCGCCGTACTCGAAAAAGGCTGGATCGGCTCCGGCAATGCCGGCCGCAACACCACCATCATCCGCTCCAATTACGGCCTGCCCGGCAACACCGGCTTCTACGAATTGTCGATGAAGCTGTGGGAGCGGATGGAGCAGGACCTCAACTACAATGCGATGGTCAGCCAGCGCGGCGTCATCAACCTCTACCACTCCGACGCACAGCGCGACGCTTATGCGCGGCGCGGCAACACCATGCGCATCAACGGCATCGACGCCGAACTGCTCGACCTCGCTGCCGTCAAGAAGATGATCCCGTTCCTGAACTTCGACAATGCGCGCTTTCCGGTGCAAGGCGGGCTCTTGCAGCGGCGCGGCGGCACGGCGCGGCACGATGCGGTGGTCTGGGGCTATGCCCATGCGGCGAGCGAACTCGGCGTCGACATCATCCAGAATTGCGAAGTCACCGGCTTCGTCAGGGACGCCAATGGCAAGGTGACCGGCGTCGAGACGTCGCGCGGCAAGATCGGCGCCGGCAAGGTCGGCATGGCTGTTGCCGGAAGTTCGTCGCGCGTCGCGGCGATGGCCGGCCTGCGCCTGCCTATCGAAAGCCATGTGCTGCAGGCCTTTGTCTCCGAGGCGATCAAGCCGCTCATCCCCGGTGTCATGACCTTCGGCGCCGGCCATTTCTACGTCAGCCAGTCCGACAAGGGCGGCCTCGTCTTCGGCGGTGACATAGACGGCTACAATTCCTACGCCCAGCGCGGCAACATGCCTGTGATGGAGGATGTCTGCGAGGGCGGCATGGCGCTGATGCCGATGATCGGCCGCGTGCGCCTGCTGCGCCAGTGGGGCGGCATCATGGACATGTCGATGGATGGCTCGCCGATCATCGACAAGACACCGGTCGACGGGCTCTATCTCAACGCCGGCTGGTGCTATGGCGGCTTCAAGGCGACGCCGGGCTCCGGCTTTGTCTTTGCCCACCTTCTGGCCCGCGATGAATCGCACGAAGAGGCCGCACGGTTCCGCCTCGACCGGTTCCGGACTGGTGCGATGATCGACGAAAAGGGCCAGGGCGCCCAACCGAACCTGCATTGAAGGCGGTCTAGAACAGCATGCGCATTGTCTGTCCCTTCTGCGGCGAACGCGAACTCGGCGAGTTCACCTATCTCGGCGACGCCAAGCCCGTACGGCCCGAAGCCGGCGCCTCGGAAGACGAGGTCTTCGACTATGTCTATCTGCGCGACAATGTCGCCGGCGCGACCAGCGAATACTGGTACCATGGCGGCGGCTGCCGGGCCTGGCTGAAGGTCACCCGCAACACGCTGACGCACGAGATTTCCGCCGTTGAGCCGGCGGCTGGCGTGGGTGCGAGGCAGGTCGCGAAATGAATTTTCTTGTGCAAGTCAGCGCCGCCCCTCACCTGCCTGCCGGCATCCTCTCCCCGTATAGGGACGGGGAGAGGGCCGCTGGCTGCAACCTGGCCGCTATTCCTGCAACGTTGAGGATTGGCGAAATCTTGGACGAGAGCGTCCTTCTCCCCGTCACTATACGGGGAGAAGTGC
>NZ_RZTF01000560.1:1998-3102 GCF_004023175.1 Mesorhizobium sp. M7A.F.Ca.MR.362.00.0.0 | reverse complement strand
GCTGTTCGTCCAGGCGGAGTCCGCGCCCGTCACCGTCGCCGTGCCGGTGGAGCCAGCGTCGTATCCGATGTAGCCGACCGCGTTGGTGACGGCGCCGCCCTCCTCGACGTCGAGCGTGCCGGTGCCGGAACGGCCGACATAAAGGTCGCCGCTGTTCGTCCAGCTGGAGTCCGCGCCCGTCACCGTCGCCGTCGCCGTGCCGGTAGAGCTTGCGAAAACCCCGATGTAGCCGTCCGTGTTGCTGACAGCGCCGCCGTCCTCGACGTTCAGCGTCGCGGTGCCGGAACTGCCGACATAAAGTGCACCGCTGTTCGTCCAGGTGGAGTCCGCGCCCGTCACCGTCGCCGTCGCCGTGCCGGTGAAGCTTGCGAAAGTACCGATATAGCCATTCGTGTTGCTGACAGCGCCGCCGTCCTCGACGCTCAGCGTCGCGCCGCCGTTAAAGCCGACATAAAGTTCGCCGCTGTTCGTCCAGGTGGAGCCGGTGCCCGTCACCGTCGCCGTGCCGGAGAAGTCCGAGCCATTGCCGATAAAGCCCTGCTTGTTGGTTACGGCACCACCGGCCGCGACGTTCAGCGTGCCGTTGACAGTAAGATCGAGGCTGCTCGTCCAGGTGGAGCCGGCGCCCGTCACCGTCGCCGTGCCGGAGTCGATGGAGCCCGCCGTGTTGGTGACCACGCCGCCGGCCGCGATGGTCAGTGTGCCGGCGCCACCGGCATAGCCGATAAAGAGCCAGCCGCTGTTCGTCCAGGTGGAGCCCGCGCCGGTTACCGTCACCGTGCCGGTAGAACCCGAGTGATATCCGATGTAGCCGTTAAAGTCGGTGACCTTGCCTCCGTCCTCGACGTTCAGCGTGCCGTTGCCGAAAAGGCCGACAGTGAGCTCGCCGCTGTTTGTCCAGGTGGAGCCGGTGCCCGTCACAGTCGCCGTGCCGATGGAGCCAGGGTCACGACCGACAAAGCCGAATGTGCTGGCGACCGTGCCGCCGGCTTCGATGTCCAGCGTGCCGGTACCGGATTTGCCGACAAACAGCTGGCCCCCTACGTTCCAATTGGGCGATGCGGCGGGGGTCGGATCCACGTCGCCGGAGATCGACACGGATTG
>NZ_RZTF01000560.1:0-1988 GCF_004023175.1 Mesorhizobium sp. M7A.F.Ca.MR.362.00.0.0 | reverse complement strand
GATTGGGCCGAAGCGGGAATGCCTGTCGCCAGCGTTGCGAGACTGGTCGCGACCGCCGTGGAAGCCAGAAGCATCCGGATCCGCCTGGTCGATGCCAGGCCGCCCAACAGGGTGACCTTCCTGGAACCGTATTCCATTTTCACCCCACCCCTAAATTAGCTACAACTTACACGTTCGCATGGCCAACACAACCCAGGCCACAGGGCACAACATGGCTCAATTTAGCGGCGGGGAGGTGTCGCGATCCAGCTTGCCAAGCACCTCGGCGCAACCGTTGCGACTACGGCAAGCGCCGATTTGGTCAAAGGTCCGCGCGAGGCCGACATCGGACCCGAATTTGCCAACGGACCGATCCGTTGCCTAAGCTGATTGCTCTGCCGAAGGCTTGCAATGCTGTCTCTTGAGGCTGAAAGGCAGCGACAAGGTCGGGTGAATTCGTCATCCTGGTCGGCCCGTCGACGTTGCGCCGAAGTCGCGCGACCTCGCCATGGTGTTCCCGAACCATGCGCTCTACCCGCACATGCCAGCGCGCGAGACCGTGGTCTTCGCGCTGACGTTGAAGAAGACCGACAAAAGCGAGATCGGCGAAGTGGTGCTTGGCCACATTCGAGTGGCTTTAACACGATGCTAATCTAGGTGGCGGCGCTCGACGCCGAATCCTGCCGGACCGCTCGATGTTTTGGGCCACTATTTTTTCCGAGCGCTCAATCGCGAGCTCGGCCCGTTCGAGGCGCTGCGTGGCACTGGCGACTTCGGCCGCCATCGCGATTCCCCGGCCTTTCGTGATGTTTTGTCATGAGATTGAAACACCGGGAGGGCGGAATCGTTCCTTGACGCCGGCCAGGTGGCGCTCCAGCGACTGCAGCTGCTGGATCAAGATCACGCTCCTCAAGGTGCTCCGGAGCTGCCCAAGCGTCTGGTGCGTTCCTTTGCAACCATTTTAGCTTAATCTAATTTAAACTCGGTCAGTCCGAGTTTGCGTATGTTGAAGTTCATCCGGCCGATGTTCCCCACGCTTGTCGAGGTGCCGCCGGCAGGGGACAACTGGATTCACGAAATCAAATATGACGGCTATCGTACCCAGGTGATTGTTGAGGACGAAGGCCAGAGCGATCACGCGAAGGGGCTACGACTGGTCATCGACGTACAAGACGATTGTCGAGGCGGCGGCAACCCTTTCCCCCAAGTCGGCATCGACGGTGAGGCAATCGTTCTGAACGAGAAGGGCGTATCGGATTTCCATTCGCTGCGGTCGGCGATGCGATGGGCGCCGGATCGGATCATCTTCGTTGCCTTCGATCTGCTGCACCATGACGGCATCGACCTGCGTCGCGAACCGTTGCTGGCACGTCGGGAAAAGCTGCTCGAAGTCGTCGGGCCTGCCAAAGGCGTGATCCAATACAGCCACCATGTGCATGGCGGCGGGGCTGACTTTTATGCCGCGGTTGATCGGATTGGCCTAGAGGGCATGGTGTCGAAGCGGGAAGAGAGCAGCTATCGGTCAGGCGACACCGAAGCCTGGGTGAAAACGAAATGCTACGAAGAACTCGACTTTGAAGTTGCAGGCGTGCAGCGAAAGCCCGGTTCGGCTCCACTCGCCTTGATGGCAACCCGCGATGCGGAACGCCGCTACGTCGGCTCGGCAAACATCGCCCTGACCAAAGCCATGCGGGAACGCCTCTATGCCAAGGTGCAAGAGGGGAAAGGCTCGCCACCGAGGGGCGCCGACAAGCCCGATGCCGAATGGATCGAACCTGGCCTTGTCGGACGCGTGAAGACCCTTAAGCGCGAAAATAAACTACGCCACGCCACGCTGCGGGCGATCCGGGAGGCAAAGGCATGACGCATCGCCCACGATGCACATCTCGGGAATCGACCGGTGCGAGGGGTGGCCGGCGCCTGTGGCGGGCTCGACTGTCGGGATGTAGCGATCATCCCAGGCATCTTTTTCGGCTAACGTCTTCGATCTGACGTAGGCGGTGAGAGTG
>NZ_RZTF01000559.1:2684-3120 GCF_004023175.1 Mesorhizobium sp. M7A.F.Ca.MR.362.00.0.0 | reverse complement strand
CGTCTATGTCGAGCGCGGTACCATGGCCGGCAGCGTGTCGATGAAGCTGGCCGACAAGACGGACGACAAGGCGCCCTATTTCGCCATCGTGCTGGTCGCCGGCTGGTCCGGCCGCCCCGGCGCCGTGGGAGCGCAGGCATGAGCGGCCGTCTCACTGTCATCGGCCTTGGGCCCGGCAATGCCGATCAAGTCACTCCGGAAGCCAGCCGCGCCGTCGCCGAGGCGAAATTCTTTTACGGCTACAAACCGTATCTCGACCGGCTGGAATTGCGCCCGGAACAGACCCGCGTCGCTTCCGACAATCGCGAGGAACTCGCCCGCTCCAAGGACGCACTGATCAAAGCCGCCGAGGGCCACGACGTCGCGGTGGTTTCCGGTGGCGATCCCGGCGTGTTCGCCATGGCGGCGGCCGTC
Source organism: Mesorhizobium sp. M7A.F.Ca.MR.362.00.0.0 (assembly GCF_004023175.1). Classification (NCBI taxonomy): domain Bacteria; kingdom Pseudomonadati; phylum Pseudomonadota; class Alphaproteobacteria; order Hyphomicrobiales; family Phyllobacteriaceae; genus Mesorhizobium; species Mesorhizobium sp. M7A.F.Ca.MR.362.00.0.0. Next base: position 2,706 of record NZ_RZTF01000559.1, on the reverse strand, counting down.
TGCGAGGCGATCGAGGCCGGCC
>NZ_RZTF01000559.1:0-2674 GCF_004023175.1 Mesorhizobium sp. M7A.F.Ca.MR.362.00.0.0 | reverse complement strand
GTCGATGTCGCTGTGGTGCCCGGCATCACCGCCATGCTGGCGGTCGCCGCCCGCATCGGCGCGCCGCTCGGCCATGATTTCTGCGCCATCTCGCTGTCCGACAATCTGAAGCCATGGGAGCTGATCGAACTGCGCCTGCTGGCGGCAGCCGGCGCCGGCTTCGTCATCGCGCTCTATAACCCGATCAGCAAGGCGCGCCCCTGGCAGCTCGGCCGCGCCTTCGAGTGCCTCACCGCGATCCTGCCCGGCACCACACCGGTGATTTTCGGCCGCGCCGCCGGCCGCCCGGATGAGCGCATCGAGGTCTACCTGCTGGCCGATGTCGAGGCTGAAAAAGCCGATATGGCGACCTGCATCATCATCGGCTCACCGGAAACCAGGATCATCAAGCGCGCGGAGAAGCCGGCGCTGGTCTACACACCGCGCTCGTCCACGGGGCGGACAAAATGATCGACCATCATGGTCAGCGCTTCAACGCTTTCAGCCGCTGGAACATCCGGCAAGACTGGCCGTTGGATCATGACCACCTCGAGGCCAAGCGCCCGCGCCGCGGCGATCTTGCCATAAGTCGCTTCGCCGCCGCTGTTCTTGGACACGACGACATCTATGCGTTGCTTTTCGAGCAGCGCGCGTTCCTCCGCCTCACGAAACGGGCCACGGGCCAGAAGATAGCTCGCATCCGGCACGGCAAGCTTGGGCTCGATCGCGTCGACGCTGCGGACGAGATAATGATGCTGGGGCGCAGCTTCGAAAGCAGCGACCTCTTGCCGGCCCAGCGCCAGGAAAACACGGCGCGGCGCCAGTCCAAGCGCTCGCGCGGCATCGCCGAATGTAATGACCTCAGTCCAGCGGTCGCCTTCGACAGGCTCCCAGCCGGGGCGTCGCAGCGCAAGGATCGGCACACCGGCCACGCGGGCGGCTTGCGCCGCATTGGCGGAGATCTGCGCCGCATAGGGGTGCGTCGCGTCGATCAGCAGGTCGATAGGCTCTTTCCGCAAATAATCGGCCAATCCATCGGCACCGCCAAAGCCCCCCGTTCGCACCGGCACGCCTTGCGCGACGGGGCTTTCAGTGCGGCCAGCCAGCGACAGCGTGACCGAGGCGCGCGCCGCCAGTTCTCCGGCCAGTTGCCGGGCTTCGGTGGTGCCGCCGAGGATCAGAATACGGTGGGTCATCATGCCTGCTGAAGGTCCGCGCGGTGCCAAGCTCACCCAAAAATGGCTCACAATCGTCGGCATCGGCGAGGACGGTTTAGCGGGTCTCGGCGACGAGGCCAAGCAGCGGATTGCCGAGGCGGAGATCATCTTCGGCGGCAAGCGGCACCTGGCGCTGGTCGCTTCCTTCGCCAAGGGCGAGGCGCGCGCCTGGCCGGTTCCTTTCGATGCCGAGATGGCTGACGTGCTGGCGCTTGCCGACAGGCGCGTCTGCGTGCTCGCTTCAGGCGATCCGTTCTTCCACGGCGTCGGCGCCACCCTCGCGCGCAAGGTCAAGCAACAGGAGATGCATGTCATCCCCGCACCGTCGGCCGTTTCGCTGGCGGCCGCGCGCCTTGGCTGGGCGCTGCAGGACATCGAGACCGTCTCGCTGCACGGCCGGCCGCTCGACCTGATCCGGCCGCTGCTGCAGCCACGCGCGCGCATTTTGGCACTGACCTCGGATGCCGAAGCCCCCGCTGCAATAGCGCGCCTGCTCACCGAACTCGACTTCGGCGCATCGCGGCTGACGATCCTGGAGGCGTTGGGTGGGCCAAGCGAGGACCACCACACGATCCGCGCCGATGCCTTCGATCTCGAAAACATCAATCCACTCAACGTTCTGGCGATCGAAGTTGAATCCGGTCCGGACGCGCGCGTCCTGCCGCTCACATCAGGCCTTGCCGATCATCTGTTCGACCATGACGGCCAGATCACCAAGCGCGAAGTCCGCGCCATCACACTGTCGGCGCTGGCGCCGCGGCGCGGCGAATTGCTGTGGGACATCGGCGCCGGTTCCGGTTCCATCGGCATCGAATGGATGCTGGCCCACCCTTCCATGCGCACCATTGCCATCGAGGCCGATCCGATCCGCGCCGCCCGCATTGGCCGCAACGCGGCCGTCTGCGGCGTTCCCGGCCTTGTCGTGGTGGAAGGCAGCGCCCCCAAGGCACTTGCCAGGCTGGACACGCCGGACGCGATCTTCATCGGCGGCGGCGGCAGCGATGCCGGCGTCTTGAACGCCGCCATCAAGTCCCTGCGCCCCGGTGGCCGCCTCGTCGCCAATGCGGTGACGCTGGAGATGGAAACCTTGCTTCTCGCCCGCCATGTCTCGCTTGGCGGCGATCTCACCCGCATCGCCATCTCTCGCGCATCGCCGGTCGGCGCGATGCAGGCCTGGCGGCCGGCCATGCCAGTGACCCAATGGAGCTGGGTCAAGCCATGATGGTCGCGGGCATCGGCAGCCGAAAAGGCGTGAGCGTCGAAGACGTGCTTGCCGCGATCGAAACCGCGCTGGAGACTCATGGCCTGACGATGACGGCGCTTTCGGCACTGGCGACGACTGAATTCAAACGCAACGAAGGGGCCATTCTCGCTGCCGGCCGTGAACTCAACCTCCCGGTGATAGTGGTGGATGTCGCCGACTCCGACCCGCCGCTCCCCCTCACCCAACCTCCGCTTCGCTCGGCTGACCATTCCGG
>NZ_RZTF01000558.1:1526-3128 GCF_004023175.1 Mesorhizobium sp. M7A.F.Ca.MR.362.00.0.0 | reverse complement strand
GGAATAGCCCGTCCTCATGCAGGCAGCCGGTGGTGAGCACGGTTGCCACGAGAGCAAGGGCCGCCGCTGGCCCCATGGCCAGGCCAAACCGTTCGGCCGTGGCAAAGACGATAGCGCCGATCAGGCCGACGACAAGTCCGGCGATGGGGGCTGCCCAGATTGCGGCGGCAAGGCTGCGGCCGCGAAAATCGAAGACGGGTAGCGGCAGACGGGTGAAGAAGACCAGGCATAGCGCGATGTCGTCGACGACCTGCCGCGGTGAAAGGGCCAGATTCCTGAACTTCATGCTCTAGCCCCTCGCAATCGCATGGAAGAAGGTGCCGCTGACATGGCCGCGCCGGTAGCCCGAGGCGCCGATCGGATTGCCCAGACCGTCGGCAAGGTCGGCCAAGGGGTCGTCATTGCCGGTAGAGGTCATCTGCGCATAGTGGAATTCGTGGCCGCGGATCAGCGCACCTTGTGAGCCCAGCGGGCAGTCGGCGCGCAGCCGCGCCTCGCGGTAGCCGAGATTCATCTTGCGTTTGGCGAAGCTGGTGGAATGGCCGAGCAGGCCGAGCATCGCATGCGTGTCGCCCGATGCGTCCTCCAGCGCTTCGCCCAGCACCATGAAGCCACCGCACTCGCCATGGATGGGCTTTGTCGTGGCAAAACGCGCCATCCCGGCGCGGAAATTCGCGGCGGCGGCGAGCTTGCCGGCGTGAAGCTCGGGATAGCCGCCCGGCAGCCAGCAGACATCGCAGGTCTCGTCGGGCGCTTCATCGGCGAGCGGCGAGAACGGGACGATTTCGGCACCCGCCTTGCGCCAGTAGGCGGCGACATGCGGATAGAGGAAGGTGAAGGCGGCATCCTCGGCCAACGCGATCCGCTGGCCGGGCGGCGCCAGTGCGTCGGTGAAGCCGCCAGACGCCGGGGTGAGGGGTGTCGCCAGGGCCATGATCGCATCGAGGTCGAGCGATTTCTCCGCCATGTCGGCCAGCCGGTCGAGATGCGCCATCAGGTCGTCATATTCGCCGGCCTGGACGAGGCCGAGATGGCGTTCGGGCAGGTTCAGCGTGGGATCGCGCAGGATGGCGCCGACGACCGGCAGGCCGATCGCCTCGATGGCTTCGCTGCACAGCTTGCGATGGCGCTCGCTGCCCAACCGGTTGAGCACTACACCGGCCATGCGTACATCCGGATCGTAGGTGGCAAAGCCCTTGGCGACGGCGGCCGCGGTGGTCGACTGGCCGGAGACGTCGAGCACCAGCAGCACCGGCAGGCCATAGAGCCGTGCCAGGTCGGCGGCCGAGCCGGTGCGCCCCGGCGAGGCCGGAATGCCGTCGAACAGGCCCATGGCGCTTTCGAGGATGACGAAATCGGTGTCGTCGGCGGCTTGCGCGGCGAGTGCGTTGAGCAGCGATGGCGGCATCGCCCAGCTGTCCAGATTGACGCCGGACAGTCCCGTGGCGGCGGTGTGGAAGCCGGGGTCGATGTAGTCGGGACCGGATTTGGCGCCTCGCACCTTCAGCCCACGCCGGGTGAGCGCGCGTAAAATGCCGATGGTGACGCTGGTCTTGCCGGAGCCGGAGCGCGGCGCGCCGATGATGATGGCGCGGGCCGTCA
>NZ_RZTF01000558.1:0-1516 GCF_004023175.1 Mesorhizobium sp. M7A.F.Ca.MR.362.00.0.0 | reverse complement strand
TGCTTGTCCCGCCAGTGCCGCACGCATGGCGACGATGCCGCCGACGACGATCAGCGCCGGCGAGGCGAGACCGGCGGCCGCCGCTTCCTCGGCAATGGTGGCGAGCGTGGCGACGACGGTCCGCTCCTGCGGCGTCGTTGCGGCGACGATCACGGCCGCCGGTGTCGACGGCGCCAGCCCGCCATCGAGAAGGGCGGCTGATATCAGCGGCAGATTGGCCATGCCCATATAGACGACGACAGGCTGGCCGGTGCGGGCGATCGCCGCCCAGTCGAGATCGTCATCGGTGCCGGCGGCGTGGCCGGTGGCCAGGATCACCGCCTTGTTGATGCCGCGCATGGTGGCCGGGATGCCGGTCGCGGCCAGAGCGCTGAGGCCCGAGGTCAGGCCTGGCAGCACGCGGAACGGGATGTTTTCATGCGCCAGCGCCAGGGCTTCTTCGCCGCCGCGGCCGAAAATATAGGGATCGCCGCCCTTCAGCCTGACGACGCGGCGGCCGTCGCGCGCCAGCCGCACCAAAAGGGCGGTGATGTCATCCTGTTTCATCGACGGTTTGCCGCCGCGCTTGCCAGCAAAGAAAAGCTCGGCATTTTCGGCAACGGCGACGACATCCGATGAGACCAGCGCGTCGTAGACCAGTGCATCCGCGTCGGCCAGCGCCGCCAACACTTCGAGCGTCAGGCAGCCGGGGTCGCCGGGGCCGGCGCCGGCCAGCCAGACGTGACCCGATTCCAGCCGGCGCGGCTTGAAATTCAGCCGGGACAAGGCTTTTTCGAGCGTGGCGTTTTCGCCGGTATTTTTGGTGCTGCCGCTCACAATCCGTCCCGTCCGCGAAAACGCCGCTGGTAGTGGGCGTCGTACAATGAACTCTCGCCAAAACCTTCGGCTGCCAGCGAGCGGCCGACGAAGATGATCGCCGTGCGCTCCATCGGATCGGCGGCGAGCAGCGCCTCGATGGTCGCCAGCGTACCGGTCAGCACACGCTCGTCCGGCCAGGAGGCGCGGAAGACGACCGCCACCGGGCAATCCCCGCCATAATGCGGCGTGAGCTCGGCAACGACGCGGTCGATGGCGTGGATGGCCAGATGAATGGCCAGCGTGGCGCCGGTGCGGCCGAAGCCGGCCAGCGTTTCGCCGGGCGGCATTTTTGATGCGCGTCCGGAGATGCGGGTCAGCACCAGGCTTTGCGCGACTTCAGGAATGGTCAGTTCGCGGCGCAATGCGGCGGCGGCAGCGGCGAAGGAGGGGACGCCCGGCGTCAGCGTGTAGGGAATGCCATGCTTTTCCAGCCGGCGGATCTGCTCGGCGACGGCGCTCCACACCGACAGGTCGCCGGAATGCAGGCGGGCGACATCATGGCCCGATTTGTGGGCCGCGACATACTCGGCCTCGATCTCGTCGAGCGACATCGGCGCGGTGTCGATCAGCTTTGTTCCCGGCGCGCAGTGCTGCAGCAATTCGGGCGCGACGATCGAGCCGGCATGCAGGCAGACCGGGCAGCTTGCCAGCAGCCTCG
>NZ_RZTF01000557.1:0-3129 GCF_004023175.1 Mesorhizobium sp. M7A.F.Ca.MR.362.00.0.0 | reverse complement strand
ACGATGCCCCGCGGCAGCCGGTACCAAAGGATCGCGCCGGCAAGCGCGCCAAGGCCGGCGATGGCAAAAAAGGTTCCGCGCCAGCCGGCAACGGTGGCAACGAGCGCGCCCAGTGGCGCACCCAGGGCAACGGCCACCGTGGTGCCGCCGACGACGACGGCGATGGCACGCGCCCGGTGATGGTCATCGACCAGCGCCACCGCGGTGCCTTGCGCGGTTGCGGCGAACAGGCCCGACGACAGCGCCATGACGATGCGCGCGATCAGCAGCAGTTCGAAGGAGGAACTCAAGGCAGCGGCGACGTTGCCGAGCACGAAGAACACCAGCGTCCACAGGATGACGCGGCGCCGGTCCCACTCGCCTGTCAGCGTCGCCAGGATCGGCGTGCCGATCGCATAGGCGAGCGCAAAGGCGGTGATCAGCGTGCCGGCCAGCGGAATGGAGATACCGGCATCCGCCGCGATGTCGGGCAGAAGGCTGGAGATGACGAAGCCTTCGGTCGAGATCGTGAACGATCCGAGCGCGAGCCAGAAAAGGCGCTTGTCCATGGCGGGATGTCCTTAGTTCAAAAGTTATTGAACAATTGGACACAATAGGGCATCATGTCAATGAAGCCAGGGAAAAATAGCTGAACCTTCCTGACAGCCCTGTGTCAGGACAGGTCGGAAGCATCGGCGCCAGACGGAGAAAGGTCGCGTGCGGGCCAACAATGATGGATGCGTTGAAATCGGACCCGACTGTGCTTAGTTTCGAGCCATGACCTTGCCACACCCCAATACGGACCAGATCAGCCTGCCGATTGTGCTTGGCGTGCTCGGCGACCCGACCCGGCTCGCCATCGTGCGCTATCTCGCCAGCAAGCAGGGCGTGCCGCTGAACTGCAGCCAGTTCCTCGATTTCGGCTCGAAGACCAATCTGAGCTACCACCTGGCCAAACTGCGCGAGGCCGGCGTCACCCGCGCCGAAGTGGTCGGCACCAACCGCATGATCACACTGCGCCGCGCCGATCTCGACGCCCGCTTCCCCGGCCTGCTCGACAGCGTCATCGCCGCCGCCGGCGACGATCCGGCACTGCCGGCGGTCGGCGGCCACGACATCGAAATCCACGCCTGACCTTGCAGAACTTGGGTTCCTCGCCCCACGGACGTGGGCAAAAGGAAAAGCGGCGTCACACAGGAGCCTTCCGAAAATGCGCATCGCCGTACTCGCCGATATCCACGGCAATGTGCTGGCGCTCGACGCCGTGCTTGAAGATCTGGAGCGGCGCGGCGGCGCCGACCTGACCGTCAATCTCGGTGACAGCGTTTCCGGCCCGCTCTGGCCGCGCGAGACGTTTGCGCGGTTGGAGGCGCTGAACCTGCCGACGGTGCGCGGCAACCACGACCGCCGTGTCGCCGCCGACCCCGCTGATGACACCATGTGGCCCTCCGATGTCTATGCGCAGGAGCGGCTGACCGAGACGCAGCGCCAGATGCTTTTCGCCCAGCCGCTGACGCTGGAGATCGCACCCGGAATCATCGCTTTCCACGCCCGTCCCGACCATGACGAGAAATATCTCGCCGATACCATCGTCAATGGCCAGCTGGTGCGCGCGCCGCTGGCGGCGATCCGGCGGCGGCTGAAGGCGCTCGACCCGGCTTGCCGCATCGCGCTGTGCGGCCACAGCCACCGCGCGGAACTGATCCGCGTCCCCGATGGTCCCGTCATCTTCAATCCGGGCAGCATCGGCTGCCCTGCCTATGACGATTCCACGCCGCCGGCGCATGTCTCCGAGCAGGGCTCGGCGCATGCGCGCTACGGCATCGTCACCTTGGGCAGCAACGGCCAGCCCGACCGCTTCGAGGCCATCGCCGTTGACTACGACCACGAGGCGGCCGCCAGGCAGGCCGAACAGGCGGGCCGGCCGGAATGGGCTCACGCGCTCAGAACCGGGTTCATGCCCCTGCCCGGCTGAACGCTCTTGCGTTCATGCCCGGCTGAACGCTCTGGCGTTCATGCCCGTCCGGCTGAGCTGCCTCACGGCCCGGCGGTCCGGGTTGAGGCTGGCGAAACGGCGAGCCGAATTTTCGGGCTTACATGGCGCCGCGTCGTCCCTTATAAAACCGGCCGGGCTTGCGGCGGGCTCGATCCGCCGCGGCACGGTATCAGCGCACGGCCAAACGATGAGGCGCACAGTTACGCTCCGAACAACCCTCCATGCGCTGATTGCGGCTCCGCTGTTGATGACGGCGTGGCCGGTGATTGCCCCCGCTATGGCTGAAGAGATGGCCCAAGAGGCGCCGGAGCTCGTTATCTCCGTCGTCACCGGCCTGGCGCCGGACGACCTTCTCAAAGTCCGCACCACCGCATCGCCGGTCGCCACGGTCGAGGCGCGGCTGAGCAGCGGCGACATGGTCACCAATCTCGGCTGCAACGACATCAACGGCTACAAATGGTGCAAGGTCGAAAGCACGGGCAAGGAGAAGCTGAGCGGCTGGGCGCCGGCGCGCTATCTCATCCCCCTCAATCCGGCCCCCTATGTCGAAGGCGAGACAAGACCGGCCGATGCGCCGGTGGTTGCCTCCACCGGCAGCGCCAATGACGCCGGGCACGCCTTGGCGCCGGATCAATCGCAGGCTACTGGCTCAGCCAACAGCGCGCCGGTCCCGCCGCCCGACCTGACAGCGCGGCTTGGCGGCGCCGGCCCGGCAGCCGAAAGCACGCCAAAATCCGCCGCCGAAATCGGCCGCGCCGCGATGCAGGATGCGTACGTACGGGCGCTGGCGGTGCCTGACGTCCCGCCGGATCCCGAGATTCCCTGCGCCCGCTATGTCGGCCAGCCGATGGAGCGCTGCAAGGTCAGCGTGGTGCACACCGCCGACAAGGCGAACATCACTGTGACCTGGCCCGACGGCGGCACGCGCATCATCTCCTTCCGTGCCGGCCAGCCGGCTGGTTCCGACGCGCCCGGAGACTTCCGCTTCACCCGGGAAGGCAGCCTCAACATGATCCGCATCGGCGACGCCGAGCGGTTTGAGATCACGGATACATTGGTGTCGGGGAATTAGCCGGACTCTTTGGATGTCGGCGGGACAGCGCCCCCCTCTGTCCTGCCGGACATCTCCCCCTCAAGTGGGGAGATTGGCAGCT
>NZ_RZTF01000556.1:2084-3151 GCF_004023175.1 Mesorhizobium sp. M7A.F.Ca.MR.362.00.0.0 | reverse complement strand
CTACAGCATCTACCTGCAGCTTCTCGGCACCAAGCTCGGTAAGAACGCCGTCATCGAATCGAAATCCGTGCCCGTCTGCACGGATCTCATCTCGATCGGCGCCAACACCATCCTGCGCAAGGAATCGATGATCCTCGGCTTCCGGGCGCAGTCCGGCTATATCCACACCGGGCCGCTGACCATCGGCCGCGACGCCTTTGTCGGCGTCGGCTCGACGCTCGACATCGACACCCGGATCGGCGACGGCGCCCAGCTCGGCCATTCGTCCTCGCTGCACCGCGGCCAAAGCATCCCCGACGGCGAACGCTGGCATGGCTCGCCGGCCGTGCCGACCACGGCCGACTATTGCAAGGTGCGCAATGTCGATCCGTCCAACATCCGGCGCTTCCTGTTCGAGGCGGTTCAGTTGATCGGGCTGTTTGCCATCGTCACCCCCTTGCCGCTTTTGTTCCACAGCTATTGGGAAAACGTCGGCGACGACTACCAGGAGACGATCGGCGTCGTCGCGATCGGCACCACGGTCACGCTGTTCGGCTACATGGCCGTGGCCTTCCTGGCGGCGACGCTGGTGCCGCGCCTGACAAACCTGATCCTGAAGCCAGGCCGCACCTACACGCTGTACGGCTTTCGCTACTGGCTGCAGACGGTCGCCGAATTCTCCAGCAACTCCCGCGTGCTAGGTCTCCTGTTCGGCGACAGCTCGGCCATCGTGCACTATATCAGGGCCATCGGCTGGAACCTCAACAGAGTGGTGCAGACCGGCTCCAACTTCGGCTCCAACCAGCAGCACGAAAACCCGCTTCTGTGCGAGATCGGCACCGAGACCATGGTGTCGGACGGGCTGTTCATGATCAACATGCACAAATCCGCCTCCGCCTTCCGGCTCGAGCCGACGAGGATCGGCGAGCGCAACTATCTCGGCAACAACATCTACTATCCGCCGGACGGGCGCACCGGCGACAACGTCCTGCTCGGCACCAAGGTGATGATCCCCATCGACGGGCCGCTGCGCGAGAATGTCGGGCTTCTGGGTTCCCCTGCCTTTGAAATCCCGCGCATGGTGAAAC
>NZ_RZTF01000556.1:0-2074 GCF_004023175.1 Mesorhizobium sp. M7A.F.Ca.MR.362.00.0.0 | reverse complement strand
CATGGTGAACCGCGACAAGGAACTCATTGCGGGCGTCGACGAAGACGACCGGCGCCGGCGCATCTCGCACAAGAACCGCCACAATCTGGTGACGATCCTGCTGTTCGTGGCAACGCAATGGGTCATGCTGTTCGCCACGCTGGCGATCTGGGACCGGGCGCTGAACTACTACACCGAATGGGCTGAAGTCGCACTGTTCGTCGCCGTGCTCCTGACCTCGGCGATCACCATTCCGTTCTACATCTTCGTGGAACGGGCAAGCCTTGGTTTCGGCCGGCTGAAGCCGCAGATGACGACGATCTACGACGTCGCCTTCTGGCGCCACGAGCGCCACTGGAAGCTGGCGGATTCGCCGATCGTGCGGCTGTTCGCCGGCACGCCGTTCCGGCCGATGATCCTGCGCATGCTGGGCGTCAAGGTTGGCAAACGGGTCTATGACGGCGGCAGCAACCTCACCGAACGCTCGCTGGTGGAGATCGGCGACGACGCCACCCTCAACGAGGGCTGCGTCATCCAGGCCCATTCGCTGGAGGAAGGCGCTTTCAAGTCCGACTTCATCCGCATCGGCAAGGGCTGCACGCTCGGACCTTCAGCCTTTGTCCACTACGGCGTCGTGATGGGCGAAGGCTCGGTGGTCGATGTCGACTCCTTCGTCATGAAGGGCGAAGAGCTGGAGCCCAACTCCATATGGAGGGGCAACCCGGCCAAGCTGCACCGCTTCGTCGAGCCGATCACCGACGATGGCTCCAAAGTATCGGCCAGGGCATCGGCTTGAAGAAGGGCATCGGCTTGAACACCGGAGACATCCGTCTCGTTGCCGTGACCGAGGCCAACCGTGCCCTGGTCACGGCCCTGGAACTCGCCCCGGAGCAGAGAGATTTCGTCGCCGACAATGCGGACTCGCTGGAAGAAGCCGGGACTGACGAAGACGCGCGGCCACGCGTCGTCATGGCCGGGACCCGCGTCGTCGGCTTCCTCATGTACGAGGCGCCCGAGGATGACGACGAGGCGCGCATCTACCGCTTCATGATCGACCGCGCTTCTCAAGGCAAAGGTCACGGCAAGGCCGCGCTGCGCGAAGTGCTGGGCGAAATCCAGGGGCTCGGCCACATCAGCCACGTCTCGATCTGCTACGAACCGGAGAATGATGCGGCGCGAAACCTCTATCGCAGCGCCGGTTTCGTCGAAGAAGGGCTGGACGAGGACGGCGAAATGATCGCCGGTCTCGCTTTGCCGGCACGGACGCACGAGCCGTGACGCGGTTGCCCGAGGAAATCGCCTTGGCCGAAGCGATCGCCGCCATCGCACCATCGGGAGTCCGGATCGGATGCCGGGTGATCCGCGACGGCGACGAGGCCCATCTGCTGCCTGGAGAAGCGCATTCCATCCCCGCGCGTCGGCCTGTCATGCGGCGCGCCAGCGGCGCGGCCCGGTGGATCGCGCACGGACTGCTGGCGGAGCTTGGCGCCGGCGACCTCGCCATCCTGCGCACGCCAACCGGCGCGCCGGTCTGGCCCGACGGGATAACCGGTTCGCTCGCTCACGACGACGACATGGCCGTGGCGGCGGTTGCACCGATTGGCGATATCGCCTCGCTCGGCATCGACGTCGAGCCTGCGCAGCCTCTCCCGGATGATATTTTGGCGCTCGTGACAACGCCCGCGGACCGCACGGACGCAGCCGACCGGCATCTTGCCGGCCGCATCCTCTTTGCCGCCAAGGAAGCCGTCTACAAGGCCGTCTATCCGCTCGATCGCGAGGTGCTGGGCTATGAGGACATCACCGTCGACCTGAACGCAGGCCAGGCGACGACGAAGACGGGCCGCAAGACCAGGCTCGTTTACTGCGCTGCCCCGCGCGTGGTGGTGCTGGCGTTTATCGATGGAGATGGGGTTTGGGGTCGGCGCGATTATTCTGCTGCGCTACGGCGTCATGAGTTCCTAGCCGAACGCGGCAATCGTTGACGTTGGCGCTGCCCCTCACTGTCCTGCCGGACATCTCTCCCCGTATAGTGACGGGGAGAGAGGGGCTGGCCGCGACGCCGGCATTCTTCCCGCAACGCTGGAGATTGGCG